>JACPWC010000055.1 GCA_016197225.1 Chloroflexota bacterium | reverse complement strand
CTCCAACTCGCTTGCTGTATAAATCGCTATCCCACCAATCAGCGCACCATTCCCAAACGTTGCCCACCATGTCCAGCGCGCCACAACCGCTCGCGCCGTTTGGGTACATGCCGACCGGGGTTGTGCCACTGAAGTTGCTTTCAGAGGAATTACATTTGTTGGCTTCCCACTCGTCGCCCCAGGGCCACAGTCTCCCCTCTCCGGGCGTGTTCTTCGCCAGGGGAGGGGCCGGGGGTGGGGTCCGAGCCGCTTTTTCCCACTGCGCTTCAGTGGGCAGATGAACGGTTTGGGCTGAAGTAACGAGTCCGGCGGCGCGGAGTTTGGCGGTGAGCCAGCGGCAATAAGCGTCAGCCTCATACCAGGTCACGCCGACGACGGGCAGGTTGTCGGCGTTCCATTGTGGGTCATCCCAGTAAAAGGGTTGATGACGTTTTTCTTTGGGGCGACCCTTCAGCCAGTCTTCTACTTGCTTTCTGAGTTTTTCATCCTCATAAATTGACAGGTTAGGCTCCAAAGTTCCGGTACGCCACTTCCAACTATCGCCGGGCCAATAAGTTTCAGTGTCGTAGCCTTTGTCGTCAACAAAACGACGGAACTCGACATTGGTGACAAGATACTTGCCGATGGCAAACTCAGAGACATCAACGTGATGTTGAGGCTTCTCGTCATCCCAGGAGTCTGCTTCCTGTGCCTTGAGGCGTTCGGCTTCGTCGTCGTTGGTGCCCATGAGGAAAGCACCGCCTTCGACTTTGACGAACTCTGGTTGAAGGGAGGTAAAGCGCGGGTCGCCGAGGGCGGCCAGGGCCAGGCCGAGCGGGCGGCGCTGTGCGGGGTTCAATTGCGCCTCCACCATCAGCGTTTCCAAACGCGAAATCAAAACCTTGCGGTGCTTCTGGGCGCGATCATGCGGAAAGTCGGCCTGAGCCAGCGCGGCCCGTTCCAGCCCGGCCAGGCGCAGGAGGTCTCGATCGTCAGCGCCCAACCGGCCGAGCAGTTCCACAAAGTCATTGGCGTCTTCGGCGTTCAGGTAAGCCAGCGAGCCGGCGGCCAGCAGGATCACTTCCTGCCATTGATCATCAGGAGCGCGCTTCGCCAGCAGGCCGGGCCACTCTTTGCGTTTGTTCTGGGCCACATACAGCCCGGCGAGAAATTCGTGGAAGGTTTTGTGGGTGAAGAAGCCATACTGCCCGCCGCGCTCTTCCAGCAAGCCGCTGCGGTTGGCGGCGGCGGCCAAGAATTCTTTGGCCGATTCCTTCTCGCCTTCAAAGCCGCTCTCGTCTTTGAGCCAGTCGGCTAGTTCGTCGGCGGTGGCGCTCTGGGCATTGCGCGTGTACAGTTCGTAAGCCGCCCGTTTCAGATGATCAATCCGTGTCTCCACGCTCAGACGCTCCCATTCCGGATAGTCGGGCGCGTTGGCCTTGTGGGTTTCACTCACCAGCACGCGAGTGGCGCGATAATAAAATTCGGCGCGCTGGTTGGGCAAGCGCCGCCGGTTGTGGTAATAGACCAGCACAAAGATCGAAACCATCAAGGGCGTGCGGGCCAGTTGGCGCACCCGGTCATCGCTGTGTTCGATGCTGGCGCTCAGATCAGCGGCATACCTGGCGGCTTCATCGGCCGGGTAGATCGCGTCGCACCAGTAACGCAACAGGTCATCGCGTTGGGCGCGGTTGAGGGGCTGCACTTCCAACTGCTCAAACTCGGCAAACTCGACCGCGCCGCGATACGCCATCGAGCGCGAGGTGATCAGGTAATAATTGTGAGCCAGCCCATAATCCACCACCAGCCCTTCCACTGCTTCGCGCACCTGGGCGCGCTGTTCAGGTGAGACTTCATCCACGCCATCCAGCAAGAGCAAACAACCCCGGCGCAAATGCTGTTTGAAGAAATCCGGCGGGAAGTCCACTGAGGTGAACAGCCCGGCATAGAAAACGCCGATGAACTCAACCAGGGTGGCGGGGCTGATGGCGCGCGGCGACCGCGGGTCGCGGCAGAAGCGCACGTAGTCGCGCAAGGCGATGAAGATCGGCAGAAGATTTTGGTTGCCCAACGCCGATAACCACTCGCGTTGAGTTTCAGTGAGTCCGCTCCCCCGGCGGAAGCGGGCGCGGGCTACCGACACGCCTGCCCATTGCAACAGCGTGCTCTTGCCGGAACCTGCCGCGCCCACAATCGTCAATCGGGCCGAACGCTTGACGGCCTGGCTCACATCAATCTCCAGCGGCCCGCCCTCGCGCAGTTCTCCCGGTTCAGCGGCTTTGCGCCCGGCGCGAGCCATCTCCTTGTCGGGCCGCTCGGCTAAGCGTAGTGAAATGTAAGCCGTGTTGAACTCCGGAATTTTTGCCCCGCTCACGTCTTCCAGCCCGCGAAAACTGAACTGGCTGTACTTCTTCTCGAAGCGATCCAGATATTCGCGGGTGGCAGTATCCATTGGGTCGCCGTCTGCGACACGATCCACCTGCTTGGCAACCGCCTGCTCGCGCCGTTCGTTCCAGCGTTTGAGGTAGGGAGCCGCTAGCCAACCGAACACGGCCACTGCTCCGACCGCAACCAAAAATATAACCAACCCCAACTCGCGTAGTACGCGCTCGTCAAGCCCGTGCACCGCAACATACTCGGGCAGAGTGAGCGTCGCGGTCGGCGCAGGGGTAAGGCTGGGAGTTTCTGTGGGTGGCGCGAGCGTATCGGTTGCTACAGGAGGCGGCGTGCCGGTCTGCGCCAAAACCGGCGCGGCAGCTGCTAAAACGACGGGGAAGAGGAACGCCATCAGCCGCAAAAAGTGTCGCGTCTTCATAACCGGCGAGTATAGCACCGAAAGAAAATGGCGCGCCAAGTCCTCATGCAACTTTCCTCTCCCCTCGCCTGTAATACCTGATAACAGCCGCCAGTTTTGTCAGTAACCAATAACTGATAACTGAACCACTGATCACTATCCACAGAAAGGTATTACAGCCATGGCCGACATCTCCGCCATCTTCGGCATTCTCCTCAGTCTCGGCATCGTCTTCCCCGGCATGTTAACTGCGTGGTGGCTCCTCTTCCCGGCCACCGTCGAGCGCGCCCGCCTGCGGCTCGACCGCACGCCCTGGTTGTGCTTCTTCGTCGGCGGCGTCATCACCGCCGTCGTCGCCATCCCGGCTGTCATCTTGTTCGCCATTCCCAACGGCCTGGTGAACTTCTTCGGCTGGGCGCTGGTCTTTTTGGCGCTGGGCATTGCCAGCCTGGGCGCGGCCGGCATTGCGGCCAAGATGGGCGAACGGCTGGCCCGCCGCAGTGAGGGCCTCTCGTCCGCCGGGGCGTTCGTGCGCGGGGCGGTTGCCCTCGAACTGGCCGCCGCCTTCCCCGTCGTCGGCTGGGTCATCGTCATCCCGCTGGCCATCGTCGTCTCGCTCGGCGCAACCGCCTTCGCCCTCCTGCGCTGGATGCCGAAGGTCGTCGCGCCTCAGCCCGCCCCTGAAAATATGAACGTTTCCCAAGCCTAACGACGATAGACGAAGGACGATAGACGAACGCCGATCATTTTCATTTGTCATTCGTCATTTGTCATTCATCCTATGACTCTCTCACGCCGTGACTTTCTGCGATTGGCCGGACTGGTGGCTTCAGGGGTAGCCACCTCTGCGTGCGCTCCGGTGTACAACAAGTTGGCCGGTGACTTCCAGAACCCGGCCAATGTTTCCAGTGTCGGCTTCCCCGAATTGAGCCGCCTGACGTTTGGCCCGCGCGGCGAAGATCGCGCCCGCGTCGCCGAGATCGGGCTGAACGCCTGGATCGAAGAACAACTCGCGCCCGAAGCCATTGACGACGCGCCCGCCGACTGGCGGCTCCGCCGCTTCCCTTCGCTCAACATGGACGCCAACGAGATTTTTGAGATGGGCAACAAGCTCTTCGACGATCTCGACGTGACGCCGCCCATCAACGAACTGCGCCAGGCCACGCTCACCTGCCAGGTCTACAGCCGCCGCCAGCTTTACGAAGTGATGGCCGAGTTCTGGTCGGATCACTTCAACATCAGCGTGAACAAAGGCATCTGCTGGTTTCTCAAAACCGTGGACGACCGCGAGACGATACGCAAACATGCGCTTGGCAACTTTCGCGATCTGTTGTGGGCTTCGGCCCACTCGCCGGCCATGCTCGTCTATCTCGACAATCAGGTGAACTACGCCAGCCACCCCAACGAAAATTACGCCCGCGAGATCATGGAACTGCACACGCTCGGGGTCGGGGGCGGCTACACCCAGCGCGACGTGATGGAACTGGCCCGGTGCTTCACCGGCTGGACGGTGAAGGAGCATTTCTGGTACGGCGACTTCACCTTCAACCCCGACTTTCACGACACGGGAGTCAAAGAAGTGCTGGGCCTGACGATTCAGCCGAACGGCCAGAGCGAGGCCGAGCAGGTCATTGAGACACTGGCAACCCACCCCTCCACCGCCCGCTTTGTTGCAACCAAACTCGCCCGGCGCTTCATCGCCGACGAGCCGCCGGAAGAAATTGTTGAGAGGGCGGCAACGGCGTTTGCCGAAACAGATGGCGACATTAAAGCAGTTCTGCGCGTCATCTTGTTTGAAGGTCTTGCCTACGCGAGGCCGAAGTTCAAGCGGCCCGTTAACTTCATCACCTCCTCGCTCCGGGCGCTCAACGCCCAGACCGACGCCGGCCAGAACATCGTTGACACTCTGGCTCGAATGGGGCAACTGCCTTTCGGCTGGCCCACGCCCGACGGCTACCCCGACCGCGCCGCGCCCTGGAGCGGCAACCTCATGCCGCGCTGGCAGTTTGCCATGGCCCTGGCGCGCAACGAGATTAACGGCACGCAGATTAACCTGACCGAGCTTACGAACGCCGACTCACCTTCAAGGCTCATTGATCACTTCAGTTCACTCTTGATCGGCGTGCAACTGCCGGCAACAAAACGGGACGAATTGGCCGCCGCCCTGCAAGAGGCCGGGGCCACCGACGGCGACTTGCCGCCCGTCATCGTCGCCGGGCTGGCCGCCTCTCCAGCATTCCAGTGGCGCTAACAACTTTACGCTTCACGTTTGTCGTTTGACGTTTCACGTTTGTCGTTTCACGTTTGCCATTTGCCATTTGCCATTTGTCATTTGCCTTCCCCGGAGACTCTCCATGCCCAACCTTCTAACCCGCCGCAAATTTTTTGAGTCCGCCGCCGTGCTGGCCGGCGCGGTGGCCTGGCCTGCCTTACCGGCATGGATGCCGCGACTCGCGTTTGCGCCCAAGCACTCCGCGCCGCGCGGCGACACCCTCATCGTCGTCTTCCTGCGCGGCGCCGCCGACTGCCTCAACGTCGTCGTCCCACACGGCGACCAGGCCTACTATGCCAAGCGCCCCACCCTCGGCATCCCGCGCCCGGACGACAACAAGGCCAAAGCTAATCTGCGAGCGATTGACCTCGACGGCTTCTTCGGCTTTCATCCCAACCTCAAGCCGCTGATGCCGGCGTGGCAGGCCGGGCATCTGGCCATCGTTCACGCTTGCGGCGCGCCCGACGAGTCGCGATCTCACTTCAAAGCCATGGAGTTGATGGAGCGCGGCGTGGACGACGAGAAAGGCCCGGCCTCCGGTTGGATTGGCCGCCACCTGGCTACACTTGATACCGGCAATCGTTCACCGCTTCGAGCCATCGGCCTCGGCCAACTGCCGCAACGCAGTCTCGGCGGCTCGGTTCCTGTCTCGGCCCTGCGCTCCATCGCCGACTTTCACCTCGGCGGCGACCTGAAGGCGCTGGCGCAGATGCGGGCCGCCCTCACTTCGCTTTATTCGGGAGACGATCCGTTGAACATTGTCGGCCAGGAAACGCTCGACATCATGGACGCCGTGCAAGCCCTCGACCCGCTTGGCTACACGCCCGCAATAACCAATAACCAATATCCAGAAACCGAATTTGGCCTCGGCCTCAAACAGATCGCCATGTTGATCAAAGCAGAAGTGGGATTGGAAGTGGCGGCGATTGACCTGGGCGGCTGGGACACGCACTTCGCCCAGGGCGGAAGCGAAGGATTGATGGCTGGTCTGCTCAAGGAACTGGGCGACGGGTTAGCCGCCTTCCACGAAGACACCACCAATTACGCCGACCGTCTCACTATCGTCACCATGTCCGAATTTGGCCGCCGGGTTCAAGAGAACGGCAGTCTGGGAACCGATCACGGTCATGGCAGTTTGATGATGCTGATGGGCGGCCACGTCATGGGCAACAAGGTTCACGGCCAGTGGCCGGGCCTGGCCGACAGCCAGCTCGTCGGCCCCGGCGATTTAGCAGTGACGACCGACTATCGTGACGTTCTGGCCGAAGTCTGCCTCAAGCGGCTCAACAATCCGGCGGTGGATCAAATCTTCCCCAATTACAAAGCTACACCGCGAGGCCTGCTTCGCGCTTGACCACCTCACACAACAGCGCCTTGTAAACCGGAAAGCCCGAGAGCGGATCGCGGTTGTCGGGATCGGTGAGGTCGTTGACGTTGGCCCGTTGCCAGGCTTCGGCACCGATGGGGCCGCCGCCGCCCATGTTGGCCTCGATCACACCGCGCACAATGTCGTCGGTCACGCGAGCGCGAAACGTCACCCGCCCGCGCGGCGAGACCACGTCCACCTCGTCGCCGTCTTCGATGCCACGCGTTCGCGCATCTTCAGCATGAATGTGAACCAGCGGCCACGGTTGCTGTTTGACGAGCGAAGGGATGTTGTGATGTTGCGAGCGAAAGTCGGACTGGGTGCGCGCCCCGGAGTTGAAGACGAGCGGGAAGCGCCGCGCCAGTTCGGGCGTCGCCAGCGGCCCTTCCTTCGGCTCGACGTAAATCGGCAACGGGGCGTAACCGTGTCCTCGCAACCATTCTGAGGTGATCTCGAATTTCCCGGTCGGCGTTTCAAAGCCGGGCTGACCGTCGGCCCGCAGTTCCCCCGTTTCGTATTTGCGATAGCGCACTTCGGGTTCGGGATATTGCACACCTTCAGGGCGCGCCCGCAGTTCGGCCAGATGGACGCCTGTGCCAGCCAACATGCGCTCAACCAGCGCCTCTTCGGTTTGCGGCCAGAGGTGACCGTAGCCCAGCCGCCGGGCCAACTCGGCAAAGATGAGGTAATCGTTGCGCGCTTCGCCCAGCGGCTCGATGACCCGCCGCCGAAGTTGAACGTAGCCGTCGTGTTGCATATACGACTCGATCTCGAACATCGTCGTGGCCGGCAACATCAGGTCGGCATACTTCGCGTCGGCAGTCGGGAAGCGGTTGATCGTCACCAGAAAATCGAGCGCCGCCAGCGACCGCCGCCACAAGTCAGGGTTGGGCCAGGCGGTGATCAACGACGCGCCGCTGACGATCATGGCCCGAATCGGATAAGGCTTGCCCTCCAGAATCGCGCGCGGCAACATCACCGCCTGCGCCTCGTTGCGCACTTCGTAATACAGCGGGTACTCGTCCGCGCCGATTGGCCTGGGCGCGTTTGCCGGCGGCTGAGTCAGAATGCGATTAAGTTGCAGTCGGTCGCGCATCCGAAAGAGCTTGCCGCCCGGCGAGTCGAGATGTCCGGCCAGCGCCTGCAAAGTCAACACCGCCCGGATTGCCTGCGCGCCGCTGTTGGAATATTCGAGGCCGGTGTAAAGCAGAATCGAGCAACCCCGGGCCTGGCCGATGGCTCGCGCTAAATCGCGAATGGCCTCGGCGGGAATCCAGGTGATGTGCTCGACTCGCTCCGGGGTAAACTCGCAAACATACTCACGCAATTCGGGGAAGCCGTGAGTCCACCGTTCGACAAAATCCCGGTCATAAAGCCCTTCTTCGATTAACACATGAAGCGCACCGAGCGCCAGCGCCCCGTCGGTGCCGGGCCGCACGCCGATCCATTCGGCGTGAAGCGCCCGGGCCGTCTCGCTCCGGCGGTGGTCAATGACGATCACCCGCGCCCCGCGTTCCTGGGCGCGCTTGAGGCGGCGCAGATTCGTCGGCGGCGAGTCCGTTGCCGGATTCTCGCCCCACACCAGAATCAGGTCGGCCCGATCAATGTCCTCCTGCACGTTACGCATGGTGTCGCCAAAGCAGGCGCGGGGCGCGATCATGCCGTACGAAACGTAGCACAACGCGCCGACGCCTGTCGTGTTGGGCGAGCCAAATGGGAACAGCACCGCATTGGCCGACGACTCCACTGTTCCGCTTGGCGCGAAGGCCTCGTTCAGGCCGTACTCGAAGTTGCCGCGCCCGGTGTACATGCAGACCGCTTCCGGGCCGTGTTGTTCGGCGATTCGTCGCAAGTTGGCGACGATGAGGTCATAGGCTTCATCCCAGGTGATGCGCTCGAAACGGCCCTCGCCCCGTTCTCCAACCCGTCGTTGAGGATAGAGAAGCCGATCAGGAGAATAGACGACTTCCTTCGCCTGCACGCCGCGCGGGCAAACGATGCCTTGAGGATGCGACTTGAGGGGTGTGAGGCGATCAATCTTGCCGTCTACCAGATGCACGTCTACGCCACACCCGGCCGGGCAGACGCCGCACATGCCGGTGATGACTGAGTGTTGAGAGTCTGCTTGTTGCACTGTCATCGCCGCCCTCCTTGTCTCAAGATATAGTCAATCTCACTGTCAACCGAGGCCGGGAGCGACTCGACTTTGTGGGTGTCCATCAGCGACACTGTTGCTTCCCGAAGCCGGGCGTTGATATTCTTCGAGCCGTGTTCCCGCCACGAGTCGAGCCGCTGGCGGTCGAAGAGTTGCGGCAGCCAAAGTTCGCGCCAGTGAGCCAGAGTGTGATCGTGGCTCATGAACTCACCACCCGGCCCGACTTCGTCAATCACTTTCACTGCCAGAGCTTCGTCATCCACTCGCACACCCTGAGCGAATCTCCGGCTCTGAGAGATGATTTCGTTGGTCAGCACCATGTACTCAGGTGACGCAGCAAGGCCGCTTTCCAGGTAACCCACATCGTGATTCAAGTTTGTCTTCGCCAGCAAAGCCACCAGCGCCGAAAACTGGGCGTCGGCGGCGGCCTGCCCGTCCACCACCTTGCTGTCGCTGTGGCCGGTGTAGCCCCACACCGGCAGATGATAGAAGCGGCCCATCTCGGCGGCCATCACCCGCGCCAGTTGAAACTCGGGCGCGCCGTAAACGCTGATCATCTCTTTCATATCAAGGTGATGGACTCCGTGGCCGTAGAGGAAAGGCGCGCCGGGATTCTTGAGTTGATGTATCACCAGCCCGCTCAACATCTCGGCATTGCCAATCGCCACCGCTCCGGCAATCGTCACCGGAGCCGTGCCGCCCATCATCGGCGCGGGCGAATGCGTGACCGGGATAGTGTGTTCGGCGCAATACAGAAGTTTGTCCACCGCTTCGCCGGAATGCGAGAGCGGCGTGGTGGGTTCAGAATACAGCAGGAGGGTCGGGTGGCGGCTCAATCGATCCATGCCGCCGGCCACGGCGGCGGCCATTGCGCCAACCGCCTCAATGTCAGCCCGGTCGTTGCACACGAACACAATCGGCTTGGCTGTGTTGCGGATCATCGTCGCAAACTGATGCCGGTAATAGATGTTGGTCGGCACATTGCGCGGGATGCCGACCGACATGACAAAACCGATTTCAGGCAGGGCGTCGCACAGGCGCATGCAATCGGCAATGTCGGCGGTTTGATAATCCCGCCGTTCGCCGGAGCGCGGATCGAGATAGCGCAGTGTGTCCGAGCCTGGGCCGAAGTAGACTTCCCTGCCATCCAGCTTGACGGCGACTTCGTCGCCGCCGCGTTTGTATAAATTGAATGTGTTTGGGACTGACTTCAAGGCCGTCTCGATCAGGTCGGGCGCAATCTTCACCAACTCGCCGGCGGCAGTTGCGCCTGCCTCGACCAACAACTCACGGGCGGCTTGGTGATAGACCGTCACCCCGGTCTCGCCAAGTATTTTGCACGACGCCTGATGAATTCGCCGGCAGTCGTCCTGGCTCAACATCGTCAGCTTTGGCTGAAGGTGCGGCAGGTCGGGCAACGGGTCAGCCATGATCATGGCGGGTCGGCGCGAGTGACGGCGTTGGCTCATAGTGAATAGGCTCCCGGGTTGGATTTATCAACTTATCGTATCGCCATTCTCCCAATGCAAATAGTGACTATTTTCCTGATGTGAAGTGACAGTCATCGCCGGGCCTGAAGCGCAAACAGAACAGAGGGCAGAAAAAAAACTTCCCGTAGGCTTCTTGCTTGCCTTCGGGAAGTTTTCATTCCACCAGCCCTTCTTCAACACACTTATCCACCACCTGCTCTAAAAACTCCGCCGGGCGCGCCCCGGAGACAAGATAGCGGTTGCCGAAGATAAAGGCGGGAACCCCGTTAATCCCGTACTCGTAAGCCAGTTGCAAGTCGGCTTCCACTTCTTCATGATACTTGCCGCTCGTCACCGCCTCGCGAAACTCATCGCCGTTCAAGCCAAGTGATCGGGCGATGCTGGTCAGCATATCCATGTCGTCGAGCCGTCGCTCTTCACGCCAGTGGGCGACGAAGCAGGCGTGATGATACTCTGCGCCCTTGCCGTGCTCGCGAGCATAGCGCTCGCCTTCCAACGCCGGGCGCGAGTTGACGCCTAATGGCGGCTCACCCATCTCAAGGCCAAAGTGTTCGCGGGCATAAGCCGTCATCTGCCCGTGCCGCTCGCGAACCATCGCCCGATAACGCGCCTCCTGCTCCGGCGTGCCGGGGAACTTGCCGCCGGGCCGAAGCTCGTAAGCCTTCCACTCAATCGCCACCTCGCGGGTCTTCGTCAACGAGTCCAGACCGGACTCGGCCATGAAGCACCAGGGTCAAACGTAATCGCTGAAAACCTGGATTCGGACGGTCACTTTGCCTGTCTCCTCACCCCGGGCCTTCGCGGGAAAGATAATCAGAAATTAACTGGGCAAACCGATCCAAATCCACCAAGCGGTGTTGCGCCGTCTGGTAAACGATCTGATCGTCCACATCCCAATACAGATGAACAACACGATTACGAAAGCTCGTCATTTGACGCAGGATTGGCAGAAAGTCATCCGGCAGAATTTTCTCCTCATTGAGCACAACAAACGTGTCGAAACTGTCTTGTGGTGTGCGATAGCCGTCATCGGCAACAATGTGATGGGCGATGTCGAGGCAGGCTTCAACCGAGACTTGCAAAAGATGCTTGGCGCTCTCAACCTTTGTGAAGTCGGCAAGAAAATCGGTTTCTGAGAACTCAGCCAGGCGCCCCAACTTCTCGCGAGAGTCGCGCAAGTTATTCAGCATGGAGAGGACTTTACCAGGTTTAACCATGTGATAGTCCTCTCCGGCGGATGTGTTGCAGAAATGCTTTTTGCATCCGCTCCATATTAGGTTTGAAATCGAAATACTTCCGCCGTGTCAGCGACTCAAAATCCGCCTTGAATTCCCGGTTGCGGACGTAAAGACATTTCCCTTCCTGCACGATTTCGCCTTGCACGCTTAAGGGCGCCCGATTGATAACGCGCACATCAATAGCCTTTAGTTTGCAGGCTTCTACAATCGCATCTTGAATCTCAAACTCCAATTGCAACTGTTCCATCGGCGGCAGCGACTCGTTCAACACTAACGCCAAATCTACGTCGCTATCTGAGAGCGGCGTGCCACGCGCAACCGACCCGTGAAGATAAGCGATTTCGACCGGGAATCGCGACACCGCCAATTCAAGCCCAAGCTTCAATATATTAATAATCGCTTCGGCTCGCTGACGGCGTTCTTGGTAGTAATCTACTGGTGAATTTGTCGCTCGAACAGTCATCTTGCGCTGATTGTACCATCTTATATTTCTTACAATTTCCACTCCGTCCTCGGCTTACGGTCTTTCAGTTCAACCCGGCGGCCTTCGACAAAGGCATTTAACTCCTCCAAAATCGCCGGGTCGAGCGCGGGCTGTTGATACTCCTTGAGCATCTGCTTCCAGACGGTGTTGGCCTTTTGGTAAGTGTCGTGGCTCCCTTCGGCCTCCCACTTCTCGTAGTTGTCCATGTTGAAGACGCGGTGCTGATAAAAGGCAGTATCGTAGTGGCGCATGGTGTGAGACGCGCCCAGAAAGTGGCCGCCGGGCGGAACTTCGCCGTAAGCGTCCCAGGCAAAGTCTTCTTCGCTCAGGCCGACGCCATTCACAAAACGGGCCATCATCGCGCACATCTCAAGATCGATCACAAATTTTTCGTAGCCGGAGATCAAGCCGCCCTCCAGCCAGCCCGCGGCGTGCAGAACAAAGTTGACGCCCGCCTGCACGGTGGGCCAGATGGTGCTGGCCGACTCGTAGCCCGACTGCGCGTCTGGAATGCGTGAGGCGGTGAAGTTGCCGCCGGAGCGATACGGCAATTTGTAGCGCCGGGCCATTTGCGCCCCGCCGAAAAGCGCCAGCGCATTTTCGGGCGTGCCAAAGCAGGGCGCGCCGCTCCGCATGTCAATGTTGGCTAAGAACGAGCCATAAATGCACGGCGTGCCGGGGTTGAGCATCTGGGCATAGCAAATGCCGAACAGGGCCTCGGCGTTTTGCTGGGCCAGGGTGGCGGCCATGGTGCTGGGCGACATTGCGCCGGCGATGAGGAACGGCGTGACCAGCACCGCCTGCCTGGCCCGCGCGTAAACTTCCAGCGCGCCAAACATGCGGTCGTCGAAGCGCATGGGACTCGAGGCGTTGACGAGCGACAGGGTGGCCGGGTTCTGGCTCATGGCCTCTTCGCCAAACAGAATCCGGGACATCGTCACCGTGTCGCGGGCGTTGTCGGCGTGGGTGACGCTTCCCATGAAGGCCTTGTCGCTCAGGGTGATGTGGGCCATCAACATATCGAGATGGCGTTCACGCACGTCAATATCGTTCGGTTCCACCAGCGTGCCGCCGTTGTGGTGCAAGTGCTCGGCCATGTACGTCAGTTTGGCAAAGTTACGGAAGTCTTCGATGGTAGCCTGGCGGCGGCCCCAATCCAAACTGCCCACGAAGGGCGGGCCGTAGACGGGCGCAAAAATTGTGTGCCGCCCGCCCACAGCCAGGTTGTTGGCCGGGTTGCGCGCCAGCAGGGTGAAGGTTGACGGCGCTTGCTTGATGAAGTTCATCAGTGTCGCTTCGTCGAGCCGCACCAAATGTCCCTTCACCTGAGTCGTGTCGCCGTTCGGGTACGTTACATCTTTCTCCACCCATTCCACCGTTGCTCCGTTCTGCTTGAAGGTTTCGGCGGCGGACGGGTAATCCACAATCAAAATGCCGACTTCCTTGAGCAGGCGCATGGAGGCCTGATGGATCATCTCCACGCCTTCGGGCGAGAGCACCTCGGTGAGCGGCAGTTTACTGAGCAAGGGTTTGACCCCGGCAGGGCGAGCGGCGGATCCGGGGCGGCGCGACTCACGGCGAGCGCGGCGAGCTTCTACAGTCATAATGTCTGTCCTTTCAAGAGTAAAGGGTCAACGGATAAAACGGATTGAACGCATAGCAAAAAACATCCGTTGAATACGTTCAATCCGTTGACCCGGTTATGGTCCGGCAACGATTGCCATATTTCCCAGCACCGCCCACGAGTCTAAAAACTTTTCCAGCGAGCGCAGATAAATTCGACTGCCATCAAGCACGCTCACACTGTCAGTCGTGTAGCCGACGACGATGACGGTGTGCTCGAAAGGCGCAACGACGACGGTCTGGCCGTCGGTTGCCACATATTCAACCGCCGCGCCGCTCGACACGTGGCCGGTGACCCAGACCATGACGGGCCGCCCGGCGTCCAGCTCGGCGCGCAAGTTATCCCATGTCAGATCACGGCGGGCTTCGGCGCTCAATCCGTAATCCTGCAAAAGCGCCGCCACCGGCCCGGCGTGAACGCCGTAAGCATTGGGCGGTATATTACCCCATTTTCCATTCACGTCACCGGCGAATCCAACGTCGGGGTTATCCGAGACCGGCAGGCGGCCAAAGAACTCCAGCTCGTCAATCGCCGCGCCAAAGTAGCCGGCCCAGTCTGCCGCCGAGCGCGACTCGCACGAGAGCGGCAATGATTGCGGGTGGCCGATAATGTCGAGCAGAACGCCTTGAGCGTTTGCGGTTGGCGCAGACGTGGGTTGAGGCAGACGGCCCAGTGAAACCGGAGTCGGCGTATTGGTTGGAATCAGAGTCCGGGCCGGAAGCAGAGCAAAGGTCGGGAGCAGAGTCGGCGAAACCGTCAAAGCGGGAAGCGCCGACTCAGTTGCTCTCATCACCACAATCAAAACTGTGTCCGGGTTGTTGTGAGATAATGCGCCCGGCATCTGTATCCAACCTTCGCCAAGCGCAATCACGCCCAGTGAGGCAAAGACCGCCAGATTCGCCAGAAACAAAATCTCCAACAAAACAATCTGCCGCGTGTTCATTCGAGTGGCTATAGAATATGGCAAAGACGGAGAAAGTCAAGGTATGACGCTCGACAAGCTCGGCATCGGTTCACCGCAACTTGTGATCTTCGACAAAGACGGCACGCTGATTGATTTCCACGCCATGTGGGGCCGCTGGCTGGTGGAGGTGGCCGAGCGACTCGAAGCGGCGCTGGGCGCGCCGGTGGCTGATCGTTTGTATCAGATGATGAAGTACGATCCGGTTTCGGGGAAAGTGTCGGACGGGCCGCTGGCCGGGACGACGATGGAAAGCATTCGCCGGTTGACGGCGGCCACGCTTCACGACTCCGGTTTGGCCGCCGAGGCAGTGGAGGCCGCTTTGCAAGTTGCCTGGCACTTGCCCAACCCGGTAGCGCTCGCTCAACCCCTCACTCACCTGCCGACGCTGTTCGGCCAATTGCATGAGCGCGGCGCAAAAGTTGCGGTAGCCACGATTGACGATCGCGAACCTACGCAGGCCACGTTTGCCGGTTTGGGCGTCGCTTCGATGATTGAAGCAATGGCCTGCGCCGACGACGGCCTGCCCCTCAAACCCGCGCCGGACATGATCTTGTTCATCTGCCGGAAGCTGAACATCTCACCCGCGCAAACAGTCATGGTCGGCGACTCGACTCAGGATTTGAAGATGGCGCGAGCGGCCGGAGTCGGGCTGGCCGTCGGCGTCAGTTCGGGCGTGACCCCTGCCGAGACTCTGTCCCCGCTGGCCGACATTGTTTTACCCTCGATTGCTGAACTTGTGTAGACTCTGATCATGAGCTTTCCGCAAGATAAGCATTCACAGCTTCCCGGCTGGCCCGGCTACCGCACCCGACCCGGGCGCTCGGGGTTGGACTACATTGATACCCAAATTGAAATGGCGCATGTGCAAGGAGTTTTATTTCGAGAGTTCATCACCTTTAGATTTCGCAGCCGCAACCCAGCCGTGCTTATCGCCTTGAGTCTTTCGGGGTTGAATTATTTGACTCTAATGATATACGAATGGTGGTTAGTGTTCTTTGCTCCCATGTGGGATTACAGGAGACCAATCTGGCAAGACATCCTGCTTATTCTCTGGAGCACCTTGGTCGGAAGCATTGGCATTGTCATCCTTATTAACATCGTCATTAACGTGAGCCTGCTTATGGAATCTCTTTTTACAATTGTTGATCTTGAACTTGGCGACACGGAAGCCGTCGAGCAAGCCGCCGCCCTGCTCGTCGAAGGCTTCCGCGAGCACTGGCCGGACGCCTGGCCCGACCTGGTCTCGGCGCTGAAAGAGGTGCGCCAGATGTTGGCTGAGGATCGCATTTGTCGAGTCGCGCTGGACAAGGAAGGCAACGTCCTCGGCTGGATCGGCGGCATCCCCGAATACGACGGCAACGTCTGGGAGCTTCACCCGCTGGTCGTCAAACCCGACGAGCAACAACAAGGCATCGGGCGGGCGCTGGTGCAGGATTTTGAAACGCAGGTGCGCCAGCGCGGCGGCCTCACTATCACCCTCGGCTCCGACGACGAAGACAACATGACTTCGCTCGCCAACGCCGACCTTTATAAGAACACCTGGGAGCACATCGCGAACATCCGCAACTTCAAGGGCCACCCTTACGAGTTCTACCAAAAGATGGGCTACACCATCACCGGCGTGGTTCCCGATGCCAACGGCCTCGGCAAGCCGGATATTTTGATGGCGAAGAGAATCGGAAGGTAAACCAATGCCATACCTTGATCTGATTCAAATGGCCGCCCTCTACGATACCGGCGAAGCGCTTCACGCTTCGCTGGAACTGGCTGAGGTGTTGAATCAGGCCGCGACGCTCGGCGGGCGCCTGATGCGCGCCCGCCAATGCGCCCTCTTCCTTTTCGGTGAGCGCGACACAGGTTTGCGTTTTCACGCTACCCCTGAACTGCCGCCGGGGGCTGAAGCGATATTCGCGCCTTTACTGGACGAGTTGAAGCAAACCGGGCAGATGGTGAACATTCTCAACGGTCAGGCCGACTCTCGTTGGGCGGCGCTGGAAGTCGGCCCGATCCTGATCGCGCCTCTGCGGGCAAACGACAAAATGCTCGGCGCTTTGTATGCAGGCAAAGCCGTTGACGGGCAACCCTTCACCGAGGGCGATTTGAATTTATTGGAGGCCTTTGCGGCGCAGGCGGCGAGGGCGATCGGGAATGCTCAACTATATTCTCTTCTCCCTCATCTCAGGACGCGGTGATTGTGTCGTTTGACGTTTGTCGTTTTACGTTTGCCGAATCGCCGTAACCCTCAGCCAGCGATTAGCCTCAGCCCGCACCAACTCCGAGACACGATGCCCGCACACCCACAACACCGTCTCGCCGCTGACAAGGAGCGGCCAACGGTCGCGCTCGGTCACCGGAATCTTCTGGTTGATCATAAAGTCGGATAGTTTCATCGAGTGGCCGTTCATGCCGAGCGGCTGAAAACGGTCGCCGGGGCGGCGGGCGCGGATAGTCAGATGGTCGAAGGGTCGGGTGGTCGGATAGTCAGGTAGCTGTGGAAGTGGGAGAAAGGCAGTCCAACGGTCAGGGACGGGGTTAGAGGCGGCGACAATTTCAGTAGTGAACTGCCAGTCGAGAAATCGGGTCACGCCAGGAATCGCCAATGGCACTTCGTAATCTCCACGCGAAGCGTCTAATCCTCCAATCTCTAATCTCCTCTGCCACTCGCCCACGATCAGAGTCGGCCCCACAATCTTCAGACACAGCCCGCCCAGCAAATCGGCGGTGTGGCCGGACTCGGCGGTTTGCGCCCAGGCAATGGCGTTCTCGATCGGTGTGAAATCCACGTCGCGCAAGCCAGGACGCAGACGATTAATAGCTTCGCGCAAAAGCGCGCGTTGCAGCGGAAGCGAAAGAGCGCGCCAGCGAGCGAGGTCAAAGGTGACGGTGGGGCCAGGCGACGGGAGCAAAGTATCAGCCCAAACCTGCTCGACAAGACCACACACAAGTTCATAATCTCCGGCGGCTACTTCCGCCGTGCGGCGCAAAACCTGGCGAATGTTGGGGTTGTAGGTTTCGAGGAGTGGCAACAGTTCGTGGCGCAGGCGGTTGCGATAATACTTGCGATCGGCGTTGGTCGAGTCAAGCCGGGGCTTGAGGTCGTGCGCGGCGGCGTAGGCTTCTATCTCGGCTCGCGTTGTGCCAAGCAATGGCCGAACAATCACCTGTTCACTGTTCACCGCCCACTGATTACTGGCCTTCGGCAACATCCCCCGCAACCCAGACAACCCTGAGCCTCTCAACAAGTGCATCAGCACCGTCTCGGCCTGGTCGTCGGCGTTGTGGGCCACGGCAGCAGTTGACCCCAGCCGGGCAAAGAACGAGTAGCGGGCCAGCCGCCCGGCTTCTTCTACAGATAAATGCTTCTCTTTAGCCAGGGCGGCCACACCGGCGCGTTCAACCGTGCAGGGCACGTCCCACGCTTTCGCAATCTCCATCACAAATCCAGCATCGTCGTCAGCCTCCGGGCGCAGGCCATGATGCAAATGGGCAACGTGCAAGTCCAATTCAAACTCGGCGCGCAGGCGGGTGAGCAAATGAAGCAGAACCAGGCTGTCTGGTCCGCCCGAAACGCCGATGATCAGCCGCTGTTTTGAAGCAAACAGACTATGTTTCCGCGCAAATGCGCGAACCGGGGCGAGAAGCATGCAAAAATTATAGAGTATAATCACCGCTTAGTTGAAACCAGATTGTAACGGAAACAACGGAGAGAACTCTTGCCACCAAGTCCACTTAACTGGCTTTTAGGCCTGTTTTCGCTCGATATTGGCATTGACCTGGGCACCGCCAACACGTTGGTTTATGTTCGTAACAAGGGTATTGTCATCAACGAGCCAAGTTGGGTAGCCATTGATAAAAAGACCCGCCGCCCGCTGGCCATTGGCGCCGAAGCCAAAGAACTGGCGGGCCGCACCCCGGCCAACATCGTCGCCGTCCGGCCTATTCGCGACGGCGTCATCTCGGAATTTGAAATCACTCAGGCCATGCTCGAATATTTCATCGCCAAAGCCCACGAGCAAAGTATTGTGCCTATCCCCCGCCCCCGGGTGGTGATTGGGATTCCGTCAGGCGTGACGGAAGTGGAAAAACGGGCGGTGTACGACGCCGCTGTTGCCGCCGGAGCGCGCGAATCGTACTTGATTGAAGAACCGATGGCCGCCGCGCTCGGCGCCGGGTTGCCCGTCGGTGAGGCCCGGGGAACAATGGTAGTGGACATCGGCGGCGGCACCACCGAAGTAGCCGTCTTTTCGATGGGCGGCATCGTCGTCAGCCGCTCCCTGCGCGTGGCCGGCGACGAGATGGACACCGACATCATCACCTACGCCCGCAACAAATACAACCTGCTCATCGGCGAGCGCATGGCCGAACGGGTCAAAGTCACCGTCGGCTCGGCCTACCCTCTGCGCGAAGAAAAGACGATCACCCTGCGCGGGCGCAACCTGGTGAGCGGCTTGCCCGAGTCCGTCGAAGTCTCGTCCATCGAAGTTCGCGAAGCACTATCGGGTTCGGTGCAAACCATCATCGACTCGCTCAAGGAAACCATAGACGAAACCCCGCCCGAAATCATCGCCGACCTGATGGAAACCGGTGCCCTCAGCATCGCTATCATCGTCATGGGGCAACGCGGCATGTTGAACTCTTTGGAGAGCGGCCTGCTGGCCCCGCTGGCTCCTATCCAAACCTTCGTGGCCGGCGTCTTCAACAACATCTATAACACCCTCAACGCCCCGTCCGACCTCGAAGCCCTGCGCGCCCGCAACGCCGAGCTTGAGCAACAAGTGGCCCAGCTAACAGGCGAGAACGCCCAACTGCGCGAAGCCCAGGCCCAGCTTGGAGTGGTCTCGGCATTGCTCGACTACGCCCGGGACAACCCCGGCCGGTCTTATCTGGCCGCCGATGTGGTGGGGCGCGACGAAAGCCTGTTCCTGAGCTACGTTCTGCTCAACCAGGGCGCGGGCGACGGCGTAGGGCGCGACATGATCGTCGTCACCGACCGGGGCCTGGTGGGCACGGTCACTGAAGTGACGGCCAACGCCAGCAAAGTCCTGCTCATCACCGACGCCTCGGCGGCAGTGAACGTGCGCCTGCAAAACTCACGCACCGAAGGCGTAGTCACCGGCCAGCAATCGGGCGAACTGCGCCTGAACTTTATTCCAGTGGACGTTGATCTCCAGCCCGGCGAACTGGCGCTGACCTCCGGCCTGGGCAGTCAGTTCCCGCCCGGCATCGTCGTGGGCCAGGTGGCCTCAGTTCGCAAACGAACTCAGGATGTTTTCCAGGAAGCCGACATTACCTCGGCGGTTGATTTCCAGCGGCTGGAGGTCGTGTTGATCATCACCGACTTCGACAAGCCGGATATTGTCCCGCTGCTTGGCACCGCCACGCCCGCTCCGTAACAGTAAGCAGAAGGCAGTAAGCAGTTGAGAACTTTGACTGCCTTCTGCCTTCTACCTTCTGCCTTCTGTTCATGCGCAGTCTCTTCATCGCCGTTCCGCTTCTGGCTTTCATCGCCATCCTCCAGTCAGCCATTCTCACTCGTTTTCGGATTCTGGGCGGCGGCTTCGACCTGATGCTGGTGGTGGTGCTGGCCTGGAATCTGGTTCAACGAGAAAACGACGGCCCCCTCTGGGCCTTCATCGGCGGCCTGCTGGCCGATGTGCTGTCGGGCGGGCCACTGGGGGCGAGCGCCTTCAGCCTCACTACCCTTAGCTTGATCATCGCCTTCAGCGAAGGCCGGTTTTATCAGGCTAACTGGATTGTGGCTGTGTTGGCCAGCATCGTCGGCACGATTCTCTATCACTTGCTATACTTGTCGGTGCTGGCCCTTACCAATCACCCGGTGAATTTTGCCGACACGCTGGCCCTGGTGACCCTGCCGTCCACCATTTTGAATCTGTTGCTGATGTTGCCGGTGTATCAGGCGACCAAGCGGCTGGTGGCGCAAGTGTCTTCGCCTCAAGTGGAAATCGACTCATGAAAACATCCCTGCAAATTCCCAACCGTGAACCGGACGGCAAAGCCGGCGACCCGGCGAAAGCGCCGCTCAGCCCGTTTCGCTTCGTTCCCTTCTATCTGGCAATCGTAGCCGCGATCTTTATTCTCGGCGGGCGGCTGGTTTTCCTGCAAGGCGTTCGCGGCGATGAGTTCGACGATTCGGCGCGTGACAACCGCGAAGACAAGATCAACATTCCTGCCGCGCGCGGCGTGATCTTTGACCGCAACGGCGTGCCGCTGGCCAGCAACGTTCCGTCCTACAACATCACCATCACCCCCGCCTACCTGCCCGATGACGAAATTCGCTTGCAGGCTATTTATCAGCGCCTCTCCAAACTTACCGGCGTGCCGGTTAACACCCCGCCGCTCGACGCCGGCGCGGCTGGCGGCGAGGCGCAGCCTCAAAAAGGCATCGCCGATTTAGTGGCCGAAAACGAGGGCTTCCCGTATAACCCGATTCGCATTGCCAGAGACGTGCCGCAGGACGCGGCCTTCGTCATTCGCGAACAACTGCGCTCCCTGCCCGGCGTGGGCGTGGAAGTAGCGCCCTTGCGCGACTATCCCACCGGCCCGCTCACCGCCCACATAGTCGGTTACATGGGGCCAATCACCAAAGAAGTGAAGGACCAATACGAAGCGCTGGGCTTTGACGCCTCGCGTGACAAAATTGGCTATTCCGGGATCGAAGCCTGGATGCAACCGATCCTGGCTGGCAAGAACGGCTTCAAGTTTATTGAAGAGGACGCCGCCGGGCTGGAGCTTCGCACCATCGGGGAACCCGTCAACCCGGTGGCAGGCAACAACCTCTATCTCACCCTCGACGTGCGTTTGCAGGCCGCCGCCCAGGCCGCCCTCACCCGCATGATCAACGACATCAACCTGCGGGCTAACAGCACCAAATCGCAGAACGGCGTCGTCGTTGCCATGAATCCGAAGACGGGCGAAATTCTGGCTATGGTCTCGTGGCCCACCTACGACAACCAGAAGTTTGCCCGCTTCATCCCGTTCGATTACTACACCCAGCTAAAGAACGATCCAACCAACCCGCTTCTCAACCAGGCCGTCAGCGGGCGGCACGCCCCCGGCTCGGTGTTCAAACTCGTCCCGGCGGCGGGCGCTCTGCAAGAGGGCATCGTTGACCCTAACCGCAAACTGTTCGATCCCGGCAAAATCGTCATCGAGAACCGCTACTTTCCCAACGACCCTGGCCAGGCCAGAGAAGTGGTCTGCTGGAAAAAAGACGGCCACGGCGACGTTGACATGATCACCGCCATCGCCGAATCGTGCAGTGTGTACTTTTACAAGATCGGCGGCGGCTACGCGCCGGACAACATCGCCGGGCTGGACATTGAGGGCATTTACAAGTACGCCAACGCCTTCGGTTACAACCGGCTGACGGACATTGAATTGCCTTACGAACTGCGCGGCCTGATTCCCAACCGCGACTACAAACGGATCAACATTGGCGAAAACTGGTCAACCGGCGACACCTACATCGCCGCCATCGGCCAGGGCTACGTTCTGGCCACGCCCTTGCAAGTGCTCGATTCCGTCACCCCCTTCCTCAACAACGGCTTCCTCATCAAACCCACCCTCCTCAAACAAGTCGTGGACGGCGAGGGCAGAGTCGTCAACGTCGCCCTCGACTCCGAAGGCAGCTTTGTGGACTCCGGCTCGCCCGACATTCGTTACGTCCTCAGCCCGGCCCAGGTGAATTACCGCGACGGCGACCCCGAAACGCCGGAGATTGATCGCGTGCCCGTCTCACAAGAGACGATTGATATTGTGCGGCGCGGCATGGAAAAAGTGGTGGTGGACGGCACCGGCAAAGACCTGGATCGGATTGAACTGAAAAGCGGCGGCGAAGACGGCGGCCCGGTTCAGATTCAAACGGTGCAGTTCGCAGGCAAGAGCGGCACTGCCGAATACTGCGACAACATCGCCCAAAAAAAGAACTTGTGCAAGTTTGGCCGCTGGCCCACCCACGCCTGGTTTGTGGGCTACGCCCCGGCCGACAACCCGGAGATCGCCGTCGTCGCCTTCATCTACAACGGCGGCGAAGGCTCGCTGGTAGCCGGGCCGGTGGTGCAGCAGGTTCTGCAAGCCTATTTTGAACTCAAAGCCGTTGACGTTTCGCGTGGGCAGTAGGATTTCGTGGGAGCGGCTCCTGGCCGCGACCTGCGTCGGCCTCTTCGGTCTGGCCGTCTCCCGCGCCCTGTTCGACTCCTTTCCCACCCTCTTCGGCGGCCTGCGCTGGCCGGCTGGTCTCCTCATTAGCATTGCCCTCGTCGTTTTCCTTGCCTTTCCCTCCTTTTCCCTTTCACTTTCCCGCAACGCATTCATACTTCTTCCTCTAGCCCTCTCCGCCTTCTTTATTTTCCACCCAACCACCAACCCGCTCCGCGACTGGGTTCTCATCCTCGGCGGCCTGGGCGGGGCGTTGGCAATCTTCCTAACCACCCAACTATCTAACTACCCAACCCTCAATAAACTTTATCTCTTCAGTCTCACTCTCATCACCTCGGCTCTCTACCTCCGTACCCTCGCCCCTGCCGTCGGCGAAGCCGACACCTTCGAATTTCAAGTCAACGCCATCCGCCTCGGAATCTCGCATGGCAGTGGCTACCCGCTCTACCTTCTCCTCGCCAAGCTCTTCAGCCTTCTGCCGATTCCGGGCACGACGGCCTTTCGCATCAACCTCTCGTCTGCCGCCTTTGGCGTGGCCGCGACTCTTATGGTCTACGCCGTCGCTCGCGCCCTCAACGCCTCTCGCCCCGCCGCCTGGATCGCCGCCCTCAGCCTGGCCGCCTCCATCGGCCTATGGTCGCGCGCCGTCGAGGCCGAAGTGTATACCTTGCACATGGCGCTCATCGGTTTGCTATTGTGGCTCTCGCTCAGGAGTCAGGAGTCAGGAGTCAGAAGTCAGAAGATTCTTCGTCTGACGGCATTTGTATTCGGCCTGTCGCTAACGAACCATCTAACAACCGTCCTCCTGGCCCCGGCTTTGCTTATTGCCCTTGCCCCTCATCTTCGTCCTTCGTCACGCGAAGCCGTCTTTCGTCATTCTGTCTTCTTACTTCTGACTTCTATATTCTTTTTCTTGCTTGGCCTCAGCCTCTACCTCTACCTTCCCCTCCGCTGGCCCGCCGTCAACAACGGCGAAGTCATGACCTGGGAACTCTTCCGGCATTTCATCACCGGACAGGAAGCGCAGGGCGCGCTGAGGCTAAACGCCTGGTACGCCGACCTGAGCCGTTACGCGATCCTCGGACGCAAGGCGCTGGATCAATTTGGCTGGCCGGGCGCAATGACGGCCCTCGTCGGGTTAGCCGCCTTGTTTCGCCGTCAACCGTCTGCCGCGCTCGTCACCCTGGCCGCCTGGGCCGCCTTCGCCTTCTTCGGCCTCTCGTTCTACGTCCCCGACCCCGATTACTCCTCGCTTCTACTGCCTGCTCATTTCGTGCAAGCCGTCTGGATCGCGTGTGGAATCCAGGCCATCCTTGATATTGGGCAGTTCATAATCATAAAGACACGAAGACACGAAGACACAAAGTATTGGGTATTGAGTATTGGATATTCTGTATTCTTCATTCTTCCCGCTTCCCTCATCTGGACCAACCTGCCCCTCGTGGATCAATCCGGCGACTGGCGCGAGTACCGGCTGGGCCAATACATTCTCAGCCAGCCGCTCAAAGAGAATGCGGCGATACTGGCCGACAGCGAACTCATCGCCCCGCTTTACTATTTGCAAGTAGCCGAAGGCGTCCGGCCCGATTTGGACATCGTCGTTTTGCCAAACGAAGACACTTACCGCGCCGAACTCGAGTCCCGGATCGCCAACGGCCAAACCGTTTATCTTGGCCGCTACCTGCCTCGCCTGGCCGACGCCTACTACTTGCGCGCCACCGGCCCGCTTACCGAAGTCAAACTGGAACCCAGCCAACTCCCAGAATCATTCTCGCCCGTCGAGCAAGATTTCGAGGACATCATTCGTCTGCGCGGTTTCCAACTCGACGCCGCAACTGCCCCCACCGATCAATCTTTACTGATTACTCTTTACTGGCAGGCCCTTCAGCCGCCGCCCGGCAACTACCGCGTCGTCTTTCGCCTGCTCGACTCGAACGGCGAGACTCGCTTCATCAGCCCGGCAAACGTGCCGGTGAATCAAATGTACCCGACCGCCGCCTGGCCGCTGGCCGACGTTGTCGCCGACTTTCACAACCTCACCCTCGACCCGGCGCTTGAACCCGGCGACTATTCTTTGCAGGTCGGCCTCTTCCCGCCGTTCAGCGAGCGCGGGCTGGGCGACTGGGCCACGCTTGCGGACGTCACCTTGCAGCCGCCTGCCTCGCCGCCGCGCATTGCTCACCCGCTTCGCATTCGCTTTGCGAACGGCGTCTGGCTGATGGGCGTTGACGCGCCCGCAACCGCCGCGCCCGGCTCGACCATTAAGGCAACGCTTTATTGGCTTCTGCCGCCCAACCTCGGCGACCCGGTTACAGCCGACTTGTGTTTGGATGAGCTTTGTTCTTCGTCGGCCCGGATTCAACTGAACCCGGCCCTTCACGCTCCTTCGCAGATCGTTGAAACCCGCGCCGTTTTCAACGCGCCAGCCGCGGCGGGCGAACATTCGTTGTGGATCAAGCTTGAGGCCCAGACGGCAGAATGCGGTTGGTGGTCAGGATCGTCGCCCACGTGCAAGGCGGCTGAACTTAAGATCGAAGGGTCGCCACTGGCCGCCGAAGCCGTCAACTTCGAGGATCAGATCGCGCTGGAGTCGCTCAAGATCGAAACGCCGCTTGCCTCACCCGGCCAGACCGTCATCGTCACCGCCACCTGGCGCGGGCTGAGGCCGATGGAGTCTGATTACACCGTCTTCATTCATTTGCTCGGCCCGGACGGGATTGTTCACGGGCAGGTGGATATGTGGCCGGTGCAGGGCACGCGGCCCACTTCGCAGTGGCCGGTGAATGAAACAATCGCCGACCGCTTTGAAGTGCGCGTGCCTGACGATGCGCCGCCCGGCGCGTATCAAGTTGAGGCCGGCTGGTATTTGCTGGCGACCCTCGACCGCCTCTCGGTGCTAGACCGGAACGGCGTGGCGATTGACGACAGGTTTTTGATCGGCGGGCTGACGATAAAATGACGACGGACGATTGACGGCGGTTTCTGTTGTCAATCGTCTGCCGTCCTTCGGCTGTTTCGTCATTTGCCATTTGGCATTTGCCATTCTATAATCATCGGCCATGACGGTTCCGGTTGTGATCAAAGGCATCAAAGAAGGCCTGTTGGTCAACGTGGGCGACGGCGAGTGGCGTGAGGCGGCGCAAATCCTGCTCACCAAACTCGGCGAGGGCGGCGAGTTCTTTCAGGGCGCGCGCCTGGTTCTGCAGTTGAACAGCCGGGCGGTCGGCGCCGCAGACCTGGGCAAGCTTCGCAACGACTTGGCCGATCTGAAGATCAATTTGTGGGCGGTGTTGTCCGAGTCGGCGCTGACCGAGAATGCGGCGAAGGCTTTGGGTTTAGAGACCAGCCTCCCCAAACCGGCGGCCGCCAGCGCGCCGCCGGAACTTCCAGAGATTAGCCCGGTCGAAGATGGAAGTCAGGCTATTCTGATTCAACACACCTTACGATCCGGCAAGTCGGTGCGCTTTCCGGGACACGTGGTGGTGGTGGGCGACGTGAACGCCGGGGCCGAAGTGGTGGCCGGCGGCAACATCATCGTCTGGGGGCGCGTGCGCGGCACGGTGCAGGCCGGAGCGGAAGGGGACACCGAAGCGGTGATTTGCGCCCTTGACCTGGCCCCTACCCAACTGCGAATTGGCGAGGCCATTGCCACCTCGCCCAAGCGGCGCGGCAAGCCCGAACCCGAAACCGCCCGCGTGCGAAACGGACAGATTGTGGCCGAGCGATGGAAGCCGAATGAGAAAGGATGAAGGCACGCGAAGCGGGATGAAGGATGAAAACGCTTCGCAATTCATCCTTCGCAATTCATCCTTCGCAATTCATCCTTCATCCTTTGGAGCAACGAATGAGCGCAACTGTGATTACGATAACGTCCGGGAAGGGTGGCGTGGGCAAGACCACCGCCACCGCCAACCTGGCCGTGGCTTTGGCCGCCAGCGGCGCGAGAGTGATCTGCCTCGACGCCGACATTGGCCTGCGAAATTTGGACGTGGTGATGGGCCTGGAGAATCGGATCGTCTACGACATCGTCCACGTGGTGGAGGGCGCGGCCAAGCTCAAGCAAGCCATGATCCGCGATAAGCGCCTGCCCCACCTCTACCTCATCCCTGCCGCCCAGACTCGCGACAAGTCGGCCGTTAGCCCGTCGGACATGGTGCGGGTGTGCGACGAGTTGAAGCCCGACTTCGACTTCATCATGCTCGACTCGCCGGCCGGGATCGAGCGCGGCTTTCGCAACGCCCTGGCCCCCAGCGACAAAGTGCTCATCGTCACCAACCCCGAAGTCTCGGCGGTGCGCGACGCTGACCGCATCATCGGCCTGGTGGAGAGCGAGCTAAAAGGCCCACCGTCGCTCATCATCAACCGCCTCAAGCCGGACATGGTGAAGCGCGGCGATATGTTGAGCATTGACGACGTGCTGGACGTGCTGGCGATTGATCTAATCGGCGTGGTTCCCGAAGACGAGCAGATCGTGGTCGGCAGCAACCGGGGCGCGCCGGTGGCCCTGGACGAGAAGTCGCGGGCCGGGCAGGCTTTCCGCAACATCGCCCGGCGGCTCAAGGGCGAGCAAGTGCCGTTTATGGATTTGGACAAGCAGGACGGTTTCCTGGCCCGGCTGGGCAAACTGATCCGGCCAGGAGGCTGACATGAATAACTTTTTCAATCGCCTCACCGGGCGGGCGCCCGCCAGCAAGGACATTGCCAAAGACCGGCTCAAGCTGGTGCTTAACTACGACCGCACCGACGTCTCGCCCGCCGTCATCGAACTGATCAAGGACGACATCATCGCCGTCATCTCCAAGCACGTGGATATTGACCGGGCCGGGGTGGACATCAAGCTGACCCAGGAAGACCACGAGAACCGGCTGGTGGCCGACATCCCGCTCCTCAAGTCTCCCCGCCGCCGCCGTTAACACAGACGACGGACGACAGACGAAGGACGAACGCTTTCGTCTATCGTCCTTAGTCTGTCGTCTCCTCACATGACTGCAATTCTGCAAACCCAACGCCGCCAACTGTGGCAGCATTTCGATATTCTTCTACTGGCGCTGGTGGCCCTGCTCACCATCTTTGGCGTGGCCATGATTCGCTCGGCCACCTTTGAAAGCCCGGAACTGGCCGACCTGCCGTTCGTGCAAATTCGCTGGGGCCTCATCGGCCTGGTGGTGGCTTTTGTGGCCGCCGCCATTGACTACCGTTACTGGCAATCGCTGGCGCGCCTGCTCTACTTTTTCATCCTGGCCGCCCTGGCCTGGGTCTTCATTGTGGGCGAAGTCTTTCACGGCGCGCAACGCTGGGTAGACTTCTTTGGCCTGTTCTTCATCCAACCGTCCGAGTTGGCCAAGATCGGCACCATTTTGTGGACAGCCGACTACTTCAGCCGCAACCGCGAACGGATCAAAGAATTCAAGTGGGTGATCTACTCGGCGGTCTACTCCGGCATTCCGGCGGCCCTGGTCATCCTCCAACCCGACTTGAGCACGGCCATCATCATTGGCGTAATCTGGCTGGCGCTGATCTTCGCTGCCGGCCTCAAATGGCAACACATCGCCGGCTTCGTCGGGGCCGGCATTATTATGGCGCCCCTGGCCTGGCTGGCCCTGGCCGACTACCAGAAGCTACGCATCATCCAATTCATCAGCCCGGCCACCGACGACCCGGCTTACTACAACATCCGCCAGGCTCTGATCAGCATTGGCAGTGGCGGCTGGTTTGGCGAGGGCTACAACCACGCTTCACAGGTGAACCTGCGCTTCCTCAAAGTGCGCCACACCGACTTCATCTTCTCGGCCCTTTCCGCCGAGTTCGGCTTCATCGGCGCAATGCTGGTGATTCTGGTGATGTTCCTGATCATCTTCAGAATCCTGCGGGTGGCCCGAATGACGC
Source organism: Chloroflexota bacterium (assembly GCA_016197225.1). Classification (NCBI taxonomy): domain Bacteria; kingdom Bacillati; phylum Chloroflexota; species Chloroflexota bacterium. The sequence goes on along the minus strand of JACPWC010000055.1, from coordinate 4,212 downwards.
CCGACCCGTTCGGCGGGTTGATCTGCTACGGGGTGGCGGCCATGTTGTTTTATCAATCGGTCTTCAACATCGGCATGAACATGAGCCTCCTGCCCGTCACTGGCCTGCCCCTGCCCTTCGTGAGTTACGGCGGCAGTTCACTCCTGACCTTCATGTTTGCCATCGGCCTGGTTGAGAGCGTGGCCCTGCGGCGGAAGCTGATTGAGTATTGAGATCAGTCGAGCGGGCTTTTGACGGCGAGGCCGCCGCGATTGAGGACGTGGGTGTAGATCATCGTTGTCCTGACATCGGCGTGGCCGAGCAGTTCTTGGACTGTACGAATGTCGTATCCCGACTCTAGCAAGTGCGTCGCGAAGCTGTGCCGGAAGGTGTGGGGACCAACCGGTTTCAGAATTCCGGCTTGCCGGGTGGCCTGACGCACGGCCTTTTGCAAGCCACTCTCGTCCACGTGGTGACGGCGGATGATTTCAGGAGAGCGCGGGTCGGGCGAGAGACGGTCGGAGGGGAAGACGTATTGCCAGTGCCACTCTTTGTTGGCATTGGGATACTTGCGCTCCAAAGCAAAAGGCAGGTAGACAACTCCATAGCCTTTTTCCAGGTCGTTCTGATGGAGTTGTTTGACTCGCGCCAGGTGCGCCTGAAGCGGTTCACGCAATTGGTCGGGCAACATGGTGACCCGGTCTTTCATCCCTTTGCCTTCGCGCACTATAATTTGATGTTGGGCAAAGTCCAAGTCCTTGACTCGCAAACGCAAACATTCCATCAGACGCAGGCCGCTCCCATAAAGCAGTTTGGCCATGAGTTGGTGATCGCCGGACATCTGGCGAAGAATAGCTTGGACCTCGTCTTTAGCAAGCACAACCGGCAGGCGTTCGGGCTTTTTGGCGCGGACGATGTCAAGCGGCTCGTCAATGTCCAGATGGAGCACGCCGCGATAAAGGAAAAGGATGGCGCTGAGGGCCTGGGTTTGGGTGGAAGCGGCGACGTTTTGCTCGACGGCCAGGTGGGTAAGGAAAGCGTTGATTTCGGGAGCGCCCATCGTCTCAGGGTGGCGTTTGTGGTGAAAGAGGATAAAGCGTTTGGCCCAATCCACGTAGCTGGTTTCGGTGCGGATCGAGTAGTGGCGGGCGCGCAAGGCGTCGCGCATTTGTTCGAGGAGCGGTTTCTTTTGCGGCGGCTGTTGTGGTTGCTGGTTGATGGTGGTCATAGGTGATTGCGCTCTTTGGGAAAAGAAGTAGAATGTTTGCAGTTTGGCGATGGAGGGCAGTTCCGCCAAACATCCCTGAAGGCAGGGACAAAAAGCGGAAATCCTTTTCCGTAAAATGGGCCGATAAGGGGGCTTATACGGAAAATTTCCGGGAAACGCTCTCCAGGGGCCTATTTTACCTCAACATTAATCCGTATAAGATGTTTGCGTAATATACGGAATAATTCCGCCGACTATATGTTAGGCGGTTGCAACTTTTAGGGTATGCTGTCGTAGATCAATTGGTTTTGGCGGTTTTTCAAATCAAAACTAATTAATATCACCCCCAAAAAAAGGAGTAGTAAGTAAAAATGAATTCTAATATGTCCTATCGTAGAACGGAAATATTGGTGGCTTCTCTGTGGATTATCACAGCCATTGGCGCAATAGGCGGCGCCATCCTTATCAACCCCATTATAAATGCGCCAGATTATCTGACAACGGTTTTTCCTAAAAGCGCAATCATAACAAGCGGAATGCTCGGTTGGATGATTAATGATATTGGTATTGTATTTATCGGACTGCTGATGTTTCCGATTTTAAAGAAGCAAAGTGAAAGCATGGCTCTTGGATATTTGAGCATGAGAATATTTGAGTCCATATTAATGATTGTTGGAGTATTCTTTGCCATGTTACTCATACCGTTAAGCCAAGAGTTCATCAAGTCAGGCGCAATGAATGTTGCATCGTTTCAAGCAATAGGCTCGGTACTAAAACAGGCAGAAAATTGGTTCCTGAACCTCTTGCAATTAATTTTCCTCGGTTTGGGCGGTGTTATTCTTACATCACTGTTGTATCAAACAAAACTCGTTCCGCGATTTATTTCCGTATTCGGCTTTATTGGATATGCCCTGTTGTTGCCCGCCGCCATAATTGGTTTATTTGGTATTCTTGATCCCACACCTGGCGGTCCAGGATCAATATTGGCTGTTCCTGTTGCAATTTGGGAAATAATTATTATGCCAATTTGGTTGTTTGCCAAAGGCTTCAATACAACGGTTATTTCAACCAAATAAATATTGCCAGTATAAAAAACCGCCTAACAAAGCGTGCACCTGACGTGTGGGATTCTGCGCGGTTTTCAAGCATTTTTCTGGCTTCGAGTTTTCTCTGCTCCCAAACAGAATCCACGCCCGCCCACACGCAGGTAACGCAAACCGTTGGGCGGCCAGCGGGCCTCGATAAGATGAGCAGGAGGAGAAAACATGTACACAGAAGCTAACATCGCCGCACAAGTGTCGCGACTCGTAGTCGGGGAAGATGCCAAGACTCTCAAGATTGTGGTGGTGCGCGACGGCAGGGTCGCGGGTCTTGTGGCAGAGCTCCTGGCCCGTAGTCAGGGCGTCCCAAAGAAGAACATCACGCAATTAGGCTACACAGCTTCTGATCAACAGAACGACATGCAGTTACGCAACCGAAATCTTATAGTCATTATTCCAGAGAGTATCTTTCGTAACCGTGCATGCACGTTTTATCCTCCTTCTGGAACCACGCTGGTAATGCTTATCAACGGATTAGTAGAACCTGTCACAGTGATCAGCGGCGAGTGCTTCGAAGTGCCCTTTGAGATCTTCAATAAGTCTGATATATTGGATTCGCAGGCAGGCCGAATCAAGCGAGTCTACTCGTTTACTTCGGCGGCAATCCCCCTAGACCAAGCAACAGCCGAACAGATAGATCTCTACGCTTGGAAGAATCTTCTCCAGGAGAATTCCACGTTCGAGCAACTCCTCAATCAGGCGAAAAAGGAGAATAGCCTTATTACTAAGGGCATCGGTATAGCGGAATCTTCTAACGATGTCGCTCAAGCCTTCTCGGCTTGGCTCCAATCTCTGGGTATAGAAACTAAGTTCCTCGGCTTTTTGGCTGAGAAGCAGGTATTTATCTACAGCGGTAATGCGCAAAACCCACAAAATGGCGGTTCATTCAAATGGAGCGTCTCGGTTTACTTTGACATTACTCACATCATATTGATGAAAGTTGCACGCGGAAACTAAAAAAGGGCTGCCCAACACGGGCTTCCACCCGACTGGCGCTGCCGCCCCGCGCCTCAGGGCAATCGAGCGGGCGAAGTATCATCGCCTGCGAGCATTCGTGCGACAGCCGCGCCAGCGGGTGAAGCCGGCCGTTAGGCCGCTGACGCCGAGTGCAATCCAGACGCTACTTATCGTTGGTAACGTCCATACTTAAGGAGATGACCCTATGTCACAGAAAGATACAATCAGAGTATTGACCGATGATTTTAGCAACTTGGAAGTAAAGGGGGCGCTACCCGGACTCGGAATAGACAAAGCCCTTCAAGTAGCCGTAGATGTCGGCAGGGACTCACTAAAGAAAAGCATAGACGAGATTCTGGAAGAAATTCTACATATACTATCCAATGCCCCGCTTGAGTCAGACAAGTTAGAAGTCAGTGAAATCAAATTCACCCTCAGTGTGAACTCATCAGGCGAAGTCTCGTTAGTTTCGCTTGCAAAAGGCTCTCTCGGCGGGCAGACGGGTCTAGAGTTTACGATAGTGAAACGCCGGAACGAAAACGGGTGACAAGCGAATGCCGTCCCAGAAAGCAATTTCGCTTCTAAACGCTCTACAAGAGAGCATCTATTCTCAAGATAGTTTTGCTAGGTCAATTCTCCAATCAGTTCAGGGCCAATTCACACCTGAGGGTGTAGAAGAGTATGTGGAATTGGCAAAGGAAACCGTGTCACCTGAAGAATTATCAGATGATGTGGGCTCTTTGCGTAAACTGATTGAAAGCGGAAATGCTCTTTTGCCAACGCCTTATGAGGATATAGGGACATATTCATTGATGATGGATTTGGCAACTGTCAACCCTCACGTCAACTGATCGATCAGAATTCGGCAAACTGATCCGCTAGCAAATGAGTCTCCGGGTGTGAAAAGATTTGGCAAGAGGCGAGAAAAATTCAGTCAGGTATCAGGCGATAGATGCTCCTTTCTCCCCC
>JACPWC010000054.1 GCA_016197225.1 Chloroflexota bacterium | reverse complement strand
CAATACCGCGAAAGGATTCTCCGATTTGGTGATGCAAGTCGCTTGCGCTTTGCACAACCTTCGTACTGACTTTCGCTATCTGCGATCCTTCTCCTATCAACTTAAAAATTATTTCCAATAATGTCTATTGAACAACCTGACACGCGTGACTTTGGAATTACACGGCGATATAGACGCGGCGGAACGATATGCGGATGAAGCCATCCGCGTATCACAGGAGGCAGGTATTGAATGGACAGTGGCGGTTGCCCATGAAATGAAAGGTCGTATCGCTGTCCACCGAAAGGATTATGAGGAAGCCCGCGCCTTAATTGAAAAAGCGCTCCAGGCTTACCATGAAATCGGCGCACATTTCAATGTGATCATTGCCAAAAGCGAATTGGCGCACATGGAGAGAGAATTGGGCAATTACGCAATAGCGCTGGACATCTATCGTGAAACCATCGTCGCTTTTCGTGATGTAGAGCAAATAGGCGCAATCGCGCATCAACTGGAATGTTTTGGCTTCATCGCCCTCGCGCAAAATCATCCCGAACACGCCCTGCAACTATTCGCTGCCGCGAACGCGCTCCGTGAAAAAGGCGGCACGCCCATGACACCCGATGAGCAGGTTTATTTCGATAGGCAGTTGAGGGACTTGCCCGCGCAGATGGATGACGCCGCTTTCGCACACTGGTGGACTGCCGGACGCGCCATGACGCTGGAGCAGGCGATTCAGTTGACGTTGAGTTGAAGAAGACAGGCAATGGCAATGATCCTCGAGACCCCACGCCTCACCCTCCGCCATCAAGTCCTTTCGGACTTGGATGACCTCTGGGCGTTGTATTGCGATCCTGAAATCACCAAATACATCCCCGATGCGCCGCGTTCGCGCCCAGAAGCGCAGGAAGAACTCGAATGGCACATGCACGGGCATCCCAAATATCCCGAACTGGGACTTTGGGCGACCATCCACAAAGAGACCGGCAAATTCATCGGTCGCTGTGGCTTGCTTCCGTGGACGATTGAAGGACAGCAGGAAGTAGAAGTGGCTTATACGTTGGCTCAAGACTATTGGGGGCAGGGGCTGACCACTGAAGTCGCCCGGGCTATCGTCGAATACGGCTTCGAGCGTTTGCGCTTGTCGCGGCTGATCTGTTTGATTGAACCGGAGAACATTGCCTCGCAAAGAGTCGCCGGTAAGATTGGCATGACCCTCGAAAAGAAAGTGGATGGCATCAATGGCGACAGTCTGCCAACGCTCATTTATTCGATAACCGGGGGAGTATGAGACTTGACCCTGCCTCTTCTCTTCGCCTTCTCTTTCGTCGTCGGCTTTGGGGCGGTGGTGACACCGGGGCCGGTATCCACGGCCATCGTCACCGAAAGCGCGCGACGAGGCTTCGTCGTCGGCCCGCTGTCACCTGTGGCGCGTATTTGATTTACCTCGGCGGGGTCTTCCTCTCGACTCCCTTCCGGTAAAACAAACTTCCCCGGTCGCCCGCCGCTGACGGGGGAACCAGGGAAGTTCATTTGGCATTAATGCGTTGAAGAAACTTACTCAGCGCACCAGGCCAGGCCAACCGTGCCAGGGCCGGTGTGCGTGCCAACCACCGGGCTGACTTCGGCCAGGACAGTCTCGATCGGCTTGAGCCGCTCAGAAGCATTGGCCAATAATTCTTTGGCTTCGGCCTCGGCGTTGGCGTGAAGAGTGGCCAGGCGGAGAGTCTTGCCGCCCACACGCTCGGCAATATTGTTGATCACGAACTCAATCGCTTTCTTCTTCGTCCGCACGCGCTCCAGCGGTTCAACCTTGCCGCCTCTGAGTTCCAGGACGGGCTTGACGTTCAAAGCGTTGCCGATGAACTTTTGCGCGCCGCCGATGCGCCCGCCGCGATGCAGATAGTCGAGCGTGTCCACGACAAAGATCACGCCGACCTTGTTCTTGTAGTCTTCGGCCAGCTTTTTCACCTCGGCCAGCGATTGGCCTGCGGCGGCGGCGCGGGCCGCGGCCAGGCAGATGAAGCCCATAGCCATGGCCGTCGTTTGCGAGTCGATCACCTCTACTTGCCCGCTCGGAAAATCAGCTTTGGCAACCATGGCCGAATTAAAGGTTTGCGACACGCCGCTGGAGATCACAATGGCCAGCACCGCATCGGCGTCTTTGAGGGCGTTGCTGAAAATCTCTTTGAATGCGCCCGGTGAAGCCTGAGACGACTTGGGGTTGACCTTATCAACTTTGAGCCGCTCGTAAAACTTGACCGGTGAGATATCCACGCCGTCTTGAAAAGTTTCGGTGCCCCAGATAAGTTGCTGGGGGGCCACGTGGATGCCGAACTGACTCACCAGGTTGGGGGGGATGTAAGCGGTGCTATCGGTGACAATGGCAATGCGGGTCATAGGGTTTCCTCCGTCTAATAACAACACCAGAATTCAGGGTAAGTTTCGGGTATTATAGGGGCAAGGCGTGTTATTTGCCGGGCGCACCTTGTGAGGTAGGATGCAGGGAGGCTGAAAGGAAAACAACCATGCTTCGAATCGTTCGTATTCTGGGCGCAGTAGCAACTTTGCTGATGTTGGCCTGGGGGCCGCCGGTTCTGGCCGATACGCCGACTCACCTGGTTCAACCGGGAGAGACTCTGTTTCGCATTGCGTTGAATCACGGTGTCACCGTTGATGCGCTCCGGGCGGCCAACGGCATTGTCGGCAACACGATCTACGCCGGGCAGGTGCTGGTTATTCCGAGCGCAGCGAGCGAAGCGAGTGGAGCGAGTGCCGCCGTGCCTGCGCCTGTGATCAGCCAGCCCGTTGCGCCTGCTCCCAGCGCCGGCGCGAGTAATGGCGTTCACACCGTCCAGCGCGGCGAGAATCTGTTTCGCATTGGCTTGAAGTACGGCGTGAGCGTGGCCGCGATTCAGGCGGCGAACGGCCTGGCGAATGTGACGATTTATGTCGGTCAGCAATTGACGATTCCGAGCGAAGCGAGCGTAGTGAGCACGGCAAGCGCTGCATCAACGCCTCCCACCGACACGACGGCGGCCCCGGCGCCACAAGCCCCGGCCGGGAATGGTCGGCGCTTCCTGATCGATCTTTCGGAGCAGATGTTATATGCCTACGAGGGCGATACGCTGGTTCGGTCAACCCTGGTATCCACCGGCTTGCCTCAGACGCCGACGGTGGTTGGCACGTTTTACATCTATTTGCGGTATAGGTCTCAGCGCATGATCGGCCCTGGCTACGACTTGCCCAGCGTTCCTTACGTGATGTATTTTTACAAGGGCTATGGCCTGCATGGAACTTACTGGCACAACAACTTTGGCGCGCCAATGAGTCACGGTTGCGTGAATATGCCCACCGCTGAGGCTGAATGGGCCTACAACTGGTCCAGCATCGGAACGCCGGTGACGGTGCAATACTGAGTTTGAGATGAAAACAAACAGCCCCATCAATTTTGATGGGGCTGTTTGTTTTGCGCTGTGGCACTATCTCAGCCATAACAGACAAGTCTGTTACAACTTAGCTGAAGAGGGGTGCCACAGCGCAGGATGTGCTACTTGTACTCATATTGACACCACCTCCTCCTTTCTAAAGGATTGCCTATTGTGATAAAAAATCCCCCCGAAGAATGGGCAGAGTATAGCACCCCTACCGGCGGGGCGCAAGCAGGATATTTGCCACTTCTCCTCGGGCGCGTGAGTGTAGCTTGTCAGGCGGGCGGGCCAATAGGATAACCGAACCGGGCCGCGTGGCTGTCGAGGCGTAGGCGTGCCCAGGAGCGGCCCAGAGACGTTTTCAGAGGCAGTGAAGCAAAGTCACTGCCTTTTTGTTTGCCACTGCCCGCCCTGGCCTTGCCCACGCGGGCCGGGGCGCTAGACCTGTCAAACTCGTGACATTTGCCTATAAACAAGTGAGGCCGTATTATGCTAATATCGGGCGTAACACAAACTTTGTCGCGGAGGGATAGAAGATGAAAAACAATCGCTTGCGGAATATCTTGATTGTCGTGTTAGTGGGCATTGTTGGCACTTGCATTTGTCTGGTGGCAACCGTAGCCACGAGGCCAAAAGGAACTTCAACGCCCCAAGTGGCACAAGTGGAACAAGTCGAGTCTGCGGTCGCAACCCAGGCGGCCCTCACAGAAGTGGCCCCAACCGATACCCCTCCCCCTACCAATACGCCCAGACCAACCGACCCACCGACCGAGACGCCGATTCCCACTAACACGCCAGAGCCAATTGTATTGAGCGGGAACGGCGATTCGATTGTGGATGCCGTCAACCCATTTGGAGCGGCGATTGTACACATTACAGGCAATGCGGGCGCGCATTTTTTTGCAGTAAAGAACTACAATGAGTCGGGAGACTCTATTGACTTGCTCGTTAACACAACAGACCCATACGACGGTGTGCGGCCACTAGACTTTCGGGACGGGCAAGCAACAACGCGGTTTGAAGTGACTGCAACGGGAGACTGGACAATTGAGATTTTGCCGCTGGCCTCTATGAGGGTGCTAACAGCGCCGGGTGTGTTCAACGGCAAAGGGGATGACGTAATCTTGGTCGAGGGCGGTGTACCCGACCTAGCGAAGATAAAGGGCAATGCAGGAGCGCGGTATTTTGGGGTACGGGCATGGAGCGACAGTGGAAGAGATTCGTTGGTCAATACGACTGATCCGTATGAGGGAACGCAGATTTTGCCTAGAAGTGATTTTTTGATATTAGAGATTCAAGCGGAAGGGGAATGGAGCATAGAGGTCACAACGAAGTAGACGCGCTATACTCGCTGTAATCTGCTTCGTCCCGCTTCCGTTTTTGTTGGCAGGCCAGTTTTCGAGGCGCATTATCAGGCAGTGGCATAGTCCACTGCCTTTTGTATCTTTGCTGGCCGGGGCGTTGGACTTCGGGCGGGAAAATGCCCCTTGACTTTTGGGGCTAAATCCTATAAGATTGATTATAGGCAATACAGAGACGATGAATCAAGAGCGGGCTGAGTGCTGTAACACCCAACCCGCAACGCTCAAAGTGACACGGGAGGTCACAATGAACACTCAGAATACTACCACCTTCAACCAAGCAATCAAAGTACAACCCGCCGAAGTCATTTACACCGTTGCCGACAAGCGCGGTAATCATCGCGTCACGGTGAGCGTGAAGGGCGCGTATGAGTGCAAGTGCCATAGCTTCACCCTTTACGGCGGCTGTGACCACGTGGAGGCCGTGCAAGCCGAGCGGAGGGCGCAAGGCCGGAAGTTCTAACAAGTCGGGGCGGCTGTCCAGCATGACCGGATAGCCGCCCTTCACTCTTTCAGAGAGATAACCATGAGCAAGAGTCTAACCGTCACCCAACCCAAAGCCGTCACCCAGGATGCTGATATTCTCGCCCTCGTGGGCGAGTGGCACGCGGCCCTTGACCTACAGGTAAGCGCGGGCGAATTGTCGCCCACGTCGGCAGAGACGTATAAGCGCGGCATGGGAAAATTCATCACATGGGCCGAGCGGCGAACGACCGTCACCGATGAAGCGATCCGCGAGTGGAAGGCGGCCCTACTCTCCGAAGGCCACAAGCCGGGCGCGGTGAATACCTGGCTGGCTGGAGTGCGGGCCTTCTTTGCGTGGGCTGTGGGGGCGCGGCGATTGATTCACAACCCGGCGGCGAGCGTGAAGGGCGCAAAGCGAACCGGCACGAGCAAGGCCCACAAGCGGGCCGCCCTGACCGATGCTGAGGTACTGCGGGTGCTGGCCGCCCCTGACCGTGACACCCCGGCGGGCAAGCGTGACGCGGCTATGCTTCACCTCATGGCCTACACCGGGGCGCGTAGTGTGGAAGTGCATCGCGCCGACGTGGGCGACGTGCGAACCGAAGGCGGGCGGCTGGTGCTGGCCGTGACGGGCAAGGGGCGGGCTGAGGCCGATGAATTGATTGTGATAGCTCACCCCGACGCTGAGGCGGCCTTGCACGATTGGCTATCTGCCAGAGGCAATGACCCGGCAGGGGGGCCGCTGTTTACTTCGCTTTCCAACCGGGCGCGAGATGAGCGGCTATCCTTGCGGGCCATTCGTGGCATTGTGAAGGCGGCATACAAGGCGGCGGGCGTGGTGGGCAAGAATAAGACAACCCACAGCCTACGCCACACGGCGATCACAACGGCAGTGAAGCGCGGCGCGCCCGTGCAAAAGGTGCAGGCGATGGCCCGGCACGCTAATATCTCAACGACGATGATTTACTACCACGAAACCGACCGGGTAGAGAATCCGGCTGAGGAGTACATACAGTACAACGGGAGCGGCGGCGGGATGCGCTGAGTCTGTTAGAATAAAAACGCCCCGCCGATGCTGATACATCGCGGGGCATGGCCGAGCCGATGCAAGCGGCTGGCAGTGCAAAGTATAGCATGATGCACAAGCCGCTTGCGCGATGGGCGCGGGCGGCTTTTTTGTTTTGGAGTGTGCAGGATGACATTATTATTCAAACCAATTGATGTTTTAGACGCCGCAATTGTTGACTTCTTTGACAGTTTCCACCGTCAAAACTTCTTTCTCTATGAGCGGCACACCCCCACACCTGCAAGTGTGGTCTACTCCCTGCATTACAATCACATGGGACAGGTCAGACTCAGCAAGCGCGATGATGTTTCTACTGAGTTTGTCATCATCGCGCGCGAAAAACAAGAATACGACTTGATGACCCCTGAACAAATGGCCGAGAAAGAGGGGATTTTCAAAGACAGCCCAGGCAAGCAATACACAACCGAAGAGGAGAGGCAGAAAGTCATCGCCGGGTGGACAAGCAGGATTGCTGACCATCGCAATTTGGCTGATACGTACGAGAACGCGAAAGCGGATTTGGTACAAACGCTGAAAGAAAAAAGACTATGGGTAGAGCAACCGACGGCGAGCGGTGCGAGTGTGGCGTGGGAGCATAGCGGGGAAACTATCATTGACACGCCCACGAGCGGCTCTGTTACCAGACTCGACAACGGGCGGCTTATTCAGTCAAAAGAGATTACTCTGCCCCTTTCAAGCACAGAGCAACAGACGGCGACCGGCACGGGTGAAAATGGACAAACGAATTTACAAACGCTTACTCTGTATCTTGACACAGATGAACAAGGCTTTGAGAATGAACTGCGAACGTTTATTGATAAATATAACGATAAATACCTGCCACAAGACTATGTGTCAAGAATAAATGTAACCAGTGATCCGTTTGCGGCAATTGTACCTAAGCCAGTTGTGGGTAAAGTATGGGCGCTGATGTTTCTAGCCCGTGTTGGCAAAATTGATAATCCCACAATGAAGATGGGCCTGACCTTAGTTGAGTTTCACGGGCACTATGTGGGCGGCAAGTACCCCCTCTCAGTAAAAGCATTCCTGTCTTCTTATCACCTCACTGCATTTTCATATGACCCCAAGCCGTTCGTTGACGCTTTTTTTGCGCGCTGTAGAGAGATTTGGAAATGCACAGACGAGGCATCTGCCACCATTGAAGGCAATGGCGGAAAAGTAAAGCCGAAGAGCAACACAAAATCAACACAGCCGAAACTCAAGGAATGGGAGTTCGTGCGCGACAATCTGAAAGCCAAGCCGAGGATTGCCGGATGTACTGAATATCAAACGATGGTTGATATGTATTTTGACGAACACACTACGCCAGACATTGCGCCCAAAGTGCATCTCCAACCGGGAAGAGTGGACAACCTTTTTTCTGAATGGCGACGTAATTACCGCATGCCGACAAGACGCAATCTCAAAATAATGAAACGTAAGACGTGAGAAAAAGTCGTTAGACTCGTGAGATTGCCTACGTGAGAGTTTTTCTGATAAAAAGGGACTGCAAAAGAAATGCAGTCCCTTTTTTGATTCGCGGAGGAATGATGCTGACCCGGATGAAGCTTTTTTTGTCACTGACTGAGTATGACGCGCTTGGAAAGCTGGCCGCCTTAGAGTTGCGCGGCCCTGCTGACGAAGTGCGTCATATTTTGCGGCAAGAGCTAGAACGGCGCGGCCTCTTGCCCGCCGACTCGAAAGCGAAGCAGGCCGAGGGCGAACCGGCGGAGGCCGCGAATGTCCAAGCCGCTTAATCCTGCTCCTCTCACATGCCCGCCCGACCCCGAACGCGAGCGGCTAGTTCATGCGCTTCTCGCGGTTGCTTATCGGTTTGCGCTGGCCCAGGGTGTTCCTGCGCGCCTGCCCTCGCCCACTGCCGACGCTGGCCGGGCTGAGGCTGAAAAAAGCCCGGAGGCGGCCCATGAATAACGCGCCCTCGACAACATGGCAACACCTGGCCGCCCTCGCCGAGCGAGCGGCGGCGCTGGCCGAGTCCGATCCGAATCAGGAGCGGCGCAAACGTCACCGGCGCTTGTTTCGGTATCTTACTCAACGAATCGCCCGCGCAATTCTCCGAGAGGTGGGGCGTTGAAAGTATACAACCCGCCTCCTCCCGAAGTCCCCGACGATATGCCCGCAGTGAACACGCGGCCCACCGGCGCGAACATCATTGCCCGGCAACTGCTTAGGTTGCCAGTCTCACCGGCTGAGATTGCCTCGCTCGACTCGACTCCCGTCAACTGGCACTTTTACGCCGATGAACTTTCACGCGCTAACGGCAACGCGGCCCAAACGCTTGACCGTCTTCTGACAAGCGAATCTCACGCCGATTTGATTCGGCGCGAAGTGGACACCGAACGCGCGAAGCTACGCCCGGCGGGTGACTCGTTTTTGGCGTGGGCCTTGCGCTATGCGGCGATGGGCTGGCATGTGTTCCCCCTTCGGCCAAAGACGAAAGACCCCATCACGACTCACGGCTTCAAAGACGCCACAACTGACCCGGCGAAGATTCGCCAGTGGTGGACACACTGGCCCACTGCAAATATCGGGCTGGCTTGTGGCCTGTCGGGGCTGGCCGTCATTGACCCCGACGGTGACGAAGGCCGCGCAACGTGGGAGCGACTGAAGGCCGAGCATGGCATAGTTGAAAGCCCTCTTACGTCCATCACCCCCGGCAAGATTGAAGATGGTCAATGGACAGGGCCGGGCTGTCACCTGATTTATCAGGGCAATTGCAAAAGCAAAAACGACGCGCTGGGTGCTAAGGTGGACACAAAAAGCGACGGCGGCTATATCGTCTTACCGCCTTCAGTTCATCCTGACCATCCCGAGGGGCCGCCCTACCAATGGGCAGACGAATCGCAATTGACCATCGCCCCGCCCTCACTCCCACCCATCATTGCCGAGTTGATCGCCCAAGCTGATCAGCCTGTAGACCCCTGGCAAATTTTCACCCTGGCCGATGCGTACACGCCCCGCCCGCCCGTCAAAATGATTTTAGACGGCGTCATTGGCGAAGGCACTTTGAACATTGTTTACGGCGCGCCTGGCACACTCAAGAGCATGGAATTGGCTGATTTAGCTGTGAGCGTGGCGGCGGGTAAATCCTTTCTACCCCGACCCAACCAACCCGGCACGGGCATTGCCACTACACAGGGCGCGGTGCTGTGGCTCGACTTCGACAATGGGCAAAGACGGACTCATGAGCGTTTCGCGGCCCTGGCCCGTGCAAGGGAACTGCCGGAGTCTGTGCCGGTTTACTATGTCTCAATGCCCGAAACATGGCTTGACGCCGGCAATACTCAAGATATGCAAGACTTGGCCGGGCGCGTGCAATCGTTGGGCGTGCGACTCGTCATCATTGACAACCTCACCGAAGTATCCGGCGATGCTAATCAGAACTCTGATGATATGAAAGTGCCAATGGCGGGCCTCCGTTGGCTGTCAGAGACAACGGGCGCGGCGGTGATTGTGATCCATCACGAGCGCAAGGCTGGGCCGATGGGCGATAAGCGGCAAGGCGAAACTTTGCGCGGGTTTAGTGGCATCGAAGCAAAGGCCGATCTGATTCTGCTGGCAAAGCGTGACGATCTGATCGTCACCCTCACTCCGACGAAAGAACGCGGCGCGAGCGTGAAGCCCATCGCGGCAAAGTTTGCCTATGAGGATGACGCCAATCACGAATTAGTTACGGCGCGGTTTTGGGCGGCGGATGTTACCGACGTGAAGGCGGCGGCCAAAGATGAGACTATCGCCAAAATCAAAGCGGCCCTCGCGGGCAGTGACAAGCCTTTGAGTAAAAATGCCCTCGCCAACCTTGCCGGAGTGAGACGCCAAACGTTTGACGCCGTGCTATCCGAGATGCTTTTAGCCGGGCAGGTATACATGAGCGACGGGCCACGCGGGAGCCACCTTTTTAGCTTGCCAAAGGGGGGGGAATAGTGACTGTTTCCCGTGTTTCCCACTGTTTCCCGGAAGCAGTTATTTTGACTGTTTCCCGTTTCCCCCCCCTTAAGGGGGAAACAGTCGAAACGGGAAGCGGTCATAGTGAAAGTGGCTTACCCTCGGGAAACAGTCGAAAGGGCAAAACCTATGGCGCAATCTAACCTATCCCGTGCTATGGCCTATCTCGAAAAACTCCCTCCGGCGATCAGCGGGAGCGGCGGCCATGACGCGACTCTCCGGGCCGCGTGTGAGTGCTTCCGCTTTGGCCTATCCACCGCCGAGGCGTTGGACGCCATGCGCTGGTACAACGCCAACCGTTGTAAACCGGCCTGGACTGAAAAAGAACTGGCCCACAAACTGGCCGACGCTGAAAAGATGACGACGAGCGAGTTTGGCAAGCGAGTCGAGGGGCGCAACTTCAGCAAGCGCAAGAGTCGGACGTTTCAACCCCCGCGAGCTATCACGCAGTTTGCCCCGCCCCAACCGGCGCGGCATGGCGCATTATCGCCAATGCCCACGCCCGACGATGACACCGGCGATCCGTTTGCTGGTAATCCATTCGACCCCCAGGGCGGATTACCGCCAATCGTTACCGCCGATGCGCCGATTACATCCGCCCTGATTGCCGAGCGCGGTTTGGTGGTAACGGCCCGTGATGGTAATCGCCTGACTTTGGCGGCAATCCCGCAAGGCGGGACTAACGCAGGCGAGTCGCTATTCGACAAGCTCACGTCGCAACCTGATCCGATTGACCGTTCGCAGTGGCCCGCCCTGGCCCAGGCACTCGCGGCGGCGGCTATTCGTGAGCATCGTTACGGTGACGGCTGGCCGCTGGCCGAGGCCGAAGATTGGCGGCAATGGGCGGCGAAGTTTGGGCCACTGCCGGAGTTACCGCCAATGATTGCAACGGCCTTACCGCCAATTGGCGGTAACGAGCAAAGCCAAACTTACCAGAGCTAAGGACGTTATGAAGCATTGCAAAGCAATCAAAAAGGATGGGCAACGATGCACAACCAAAGCCGGGCCGGATGGGTACTGTACTTTCCACTCCCCGGCGCATGGTAGAGCGCGGGCCGAGGGCCGCAAGCGCGGCGGTGAACGTCACCGAACGCCACATGGCGCAACCGACCCGGCAACGTTACCGCCAAAAGTGCGAACGCTTGACGATGTGTTGGCGGTACTGGATTACGCCCTGGCCGAGGCCATGCCGCTTGAAAATTCAGTGCAACGCGGGCGGTTGATTGTCGGCATTGCTCACGCCTTCGTTGAGGCGATAAAGACTGGCGAGCTAGAGGAGCGACTCGCGGCCATTGAAGCCGCGTTGAAGATTGGAGATGCAAAAAATGAGTCTACAAACGCGGCTTGACAATGCAGAGGCCGAACTCAAAGCGCGACTTGTGGCCGAGATTGAAGCGGCGGTGACAGCCCTTGCTCAGTGGGTTGCCGCCAACACCACTCAGACAGAGTTGGCCGCATGTGGCCGGGCGGCTGGACTTCGGCGGGGCGGGCTGGGCGAACCCCAGCCGGGCGACAAAGAGACATTTGAGGCGCTAAAGGCGCGAATGCCCCAAGAGTTGGTTGATAGATGCGAAGCGGCTTACGCTGATTTGTCGCCTGCGCTAAAGGCACACTTTGAGGAAATCACTGACAAGCTCAATGGATTGGAACTGCTACCCGGATAGCACTTAGAACCTTACCAACAGAATAGCGGGCGCGGAAGTTGCGCGAGCGCGGCGATGGGTTAGAATACGGCGCATGTCCAACAAGCGATACTACTACGTTGACGAAACCGGCCAAGACACAAAGGGCCAATTGTTCATCGTGGCGGTAGTCGTAGCCGGGCAATACCTTGAAGACTGGCGTAAGGCTTGCGAAGAGATTGAGAAACAATCGCGGCGGGGCAGGCGAAAATGGATGCGGACGACTCCTGACCGGCGTTTGGTCTATATCCGGTTGGCGTTGCAGAAGCCATTGTTTGCCGGGCGATTGACGTTTGCCCGGCACGCCGATAGCCGGGATTACGACAGCCTCACAACTCAAACTATTGCCCTGGCTGTGAAGCAAACCGGCAATGAGAGCCATAACGTGATTGTCGTAGACGCTTTGCCTAAAGAGCAATGGCAAGACTACAGCCGCCGAATACGGCGCTGGGGGGCAAAGGTGGAAAAGGTGCGCGGGGTGAGGCGTGAAGAGAATGACGCCCTGATCCGGCTGGCCGATGCGGTTTGCGGATTTGTGAGAGAGGCCCACGAAGGGCGGGCGGAGATGAAAGCCTTGTTTGACGCGGCGCTTGAACAGGGGATTATCAGGGACTTGGGGCGTTAAACGAGAAGCCCCCTTGATTAGGGGGGGACAAACCTAATCCCTCTTGTTAGAGGGAATCCGACCTATACGGGACGTTTGCGGCTGTCACACTTCTCACCCATATTGTAACACGGCTGTCAATCGGGGAGAAGCGGCGGCGGGAGTCATCTATGGCAGAGACTTGGATAACGACGAAACAGGCCGCCGAACTGAGCGGGTATCATCCCGAACACTTGCGGGAATTGATACGAGGGGGCAAGGTCAAAGCACGGAAGTTTGGAATCGTCTGGCAAGTTGACCGGGCGAGTCTACTGGCTTATCTTCGCAAGGTTGAAAAACTAGGAGCAAAAAGAGGGCGAAAAAAGTAAGGTTTGACTTTTCAGGAGATGGGCTTATAATCCTGTTAGTTACAAGATTTATAACCCTATAAGCGGGGCCGCGCAGTGTGCAACCACTTCACGACCCCTAACCCCACCCACCGTGTACGCGGCGGGCAAGGCTCACCCGATTTTACCAGAGACGGGCGGCTTGCCAGAGCAACGGCGGGCCGCCCGTTTTTTGATTCATGGGCCGGGGGGTGTTCGGTGCGTACACACCGGCACACCCCGCCCACCACGGAGTCGGACATGATGACCCCAACCCAACAGGCGAACCTAGACCGCATGGCGCGCGAGTTGTACGACCGTCGGCGTCTCTGCCCGTCATGCAAGGGCGCTGTATCACTGGCGAATGAACTTCAAGGAGCGTGTCCACATTGCGGCGGCCTGCTTCTGGCCGGGCCACTCTTTGACCCGGCGCAAATGCTGGCAACGTTGCAATGGCGGCGGGTGGAGTTGGGGCTATCAGTAGATGCGGCATAGCGGGGAGCGAACACCCCGATAACAATCATCACATGGGCAACAGGCCCAACCCCGCCCAGAGCGTCGCGGGGACACTATCGGCACAGACCGAAAGGAGACCAACTTATGAAACCACCTGAAAAATTTACTCGCATCATTGGCCGCAAGCGGTACAGCGTGAAGACCGCGACTCTTATCGCCGGAGATGACTACTGGGACGGCCACAACTTCGAGCGGCACGGGCGCAACACCTTCTTGTATCGCACTCCCAACGGCGCATACTTCACCGTCACCCTCAGTCAGTGGCAAGGTGAGGGGAGTAGCCTTGACCCGGTGACGCTTGAAGAGGCAATCGCGCTGTACGAAGGCAACTTGTCAGAGCATGAGGTGAACTACGCCGAAGCCTTCCCCGGCGTGGAAGTGAGCGACGCATAAAGAGCGAACGCCCGGTATAGGGCCGAGCGTTCGCAGTAGCAAGGGGAACTCGCAAAAGCGCCCCGCTATGCCAAGATTTTACTACATCCATCACGAAAGGAACTTTGAACCATGACAACCATCTCAAAAGCAATGCAAGAGAATCAACACCACGCCCTCAAAGGGCTGGCAATCGTCCTCAGCCTCATTGTCTACCTGGCCGGGTTAGTGTATGCCGCCGTGAGGAGCTACAGCCTCTTTGCGGCCACGATTGACCCAGCGCTGTTGCCCCTGGCCGTTATCGGCATTGTGGCCCTAGAGCTAACTGCAATCGCCCTGCCTCTGGCGATTCACTTCTGGACACAACCGGGAGCGCAACGCATGACGGCGATTGCCTTCTACCTGCTTGACCTGACCCTGATTGCCTTCAATGCCGTCTTGGACGCTGGCCGCCACAGTCAAACAATCCTGCCGGGCTTCCTGACCAACTACGGCATATACATCCTGCCGGCCTTGCCCCTGTTGTGTATGGTGGGTTGGAGTCTGTTGTGGCTACTTGACCCGTCAAGCCGCGAGCGTGACATGAGGGAAAGCGTGAAGGCGGCGACTCATGCGGCGCTGTTGTCGCAAATTCAGAAGGCGACGGAACAGGCCGATGTGACGCAAGCGGTAGAGGAGGCGGCCAACGAAGCGGCGCGGGCGCTGGTAGGTGAGACCTTAGGCAATGCGCCCCGGCGAAGCGTAAGCGCGAGCGAAGCGGCGCGGCCTGCCCATCCGCAAGGACGGCCCACGCTGGCAGGCACAGCCCGCCAAACAGCGGCGACGGTGAACTACAACGCCGAAGCTGAGGAAGTGCCAACCGTGAAGCCGAGTCGCAATGGACACAAGCCGCCGAAAGTTATCGTCCCAAAATAACGACTATCGCCCCCGCTGAGTGGCGAATCGAAGTCACACACGGGGGCAAGTATTGGACATGGCGCAAAGGGAGCAAGGCGGGCCGGCTATGCGCTTACGGCGGGAAGTTTGGATTACTCAGCAACGAAAGGAAGGCACAGTATGAAGTCAACAAAGCAAGGCGAAACAGGGGGCAAGCGCAAGCCGACACCCATCACCCCGGCCCAGGCACTGGACATGCTTCAATCGGCGCTGAGGTATTGCCAGCAAAGCGGGCTGTCAGTGGAGTGCAAGAGCGATGACGCGCTGGCCGGCTTGGTCATCTATCTGCCCACTGCGAAGGCAGAGACAACCCCAGCGGGCTTGCGGTTTGCGCTGGCAGGTGAAAGCTAATCATCTGGCGAACTGCCCATCACGCGGGGCGGCGCGCAAGCGGGCGGCGCGTGGTGGGCAGTGGCGAGCGGAATAGCTCACAACGAAGGGAGAAGCAGGCATGACGAAACGAGCGGCGATTTACGCCAGAGTGAGTAGTGAGGAACAAGACGGGGCAGACCGTTATAGCATTACGGCGCAAGTTGGAGATTGTACCGAACTCGCGGCCCGCAATGGCTTGACGGTGGTAGCCACTTGGGTAGATGCTGAGAATTATCGGAGCGGTAAGCGGCTAGTCCCGCCCTCGGGTTGGCGGCATGACCGCCCCGCGTGGCTGGCTATGCTTGACGCGGCGAGGGGCGGGGAGTTTGACGTACTTCTCGCATGGAATGAAGACCGGCTATGTCGTGGGTATCGCCCGATGATTGACTTGTTAGACGTGTTAGAGTCAACGCGGCTGGCGGTTGGCCTGGCGCGAGGAACATTTGACCGGGATACTTTCCCTATCAAAGTTTGGGCGGCCAAAGCCGAGAATGAACGGCGGGCAGATCGTATTCGCATGGGGCATCTTGGCCGAGTGAAGCGCGGCTTGCCCCATTCTAACGCCCCTCTGGGGTATATTCCCGTGCGAGGCGAGGCGGGCGTGGTGACGGGCTACGAGATAGATAAAGACCGTCAAGCACTGCTGTATGAATTGGCGCGGCTGTTTATCAATGGCGTGCCATACGAACGAATAGCACAATCTTTTGCTTGGCCGGATAGCCGGGTAAGGAGCGCGAGTTACATTCGGGGCTTAATGCGTAATACGGCCTACCGGGGGGCGCTGAAGTTCAATAGCAAGCAAGCGGGGGCTATTCGTGTCGTGTCTAGTTTGCCCCCCATGTTTGACGACCAAACGGCGCGCGGCATAGAGTCAGAATTGGCGCGGCGGGCATTAGTGGCTAAGTCTTTCCCCCGCGCGATGAATACGGGGCTATTCTCAACAATTTTGCACTGCGGCTATTGCGGGCGGCCAATGGCAAGCCACGTGATACACAACAGACGCGAGCCGGACACCCGCTATTATCGGTGCACGGCGCATGTTCGCGCTGGCTCTGGCGTGCCGAGGCACCCGGCGAACACTATCCGCGAGCACAAACTCAAAGACCTGATCAACGCGATTTACAATGACATTAGCGAGGCCCAGGTAGATGATTATTTGGCGACTATTGAAACACCTTCCCCGGTTGCCCATAGCCCCCACGTGGCGCGGGCGATTGAGGGACTAAGCGAACAAGCGAGGGATATAGAGCGCGATCTAAAAGGGGTTGAGTCGGCGGCGGCGCGGGCGGCGTTGACTAGCGAACTGGCCCACATCCGCGATCAGGTGCAAGAACTCGAACACAGTCAACCGGCGCCAGCCCTGACCCTTGAGCCTGCCGAGTTGCGCGCGCGGATATTGGCATTTGTGGCGAACCAAGACAGGTTGAATAAACCGGATGACGAATTGCGGCCCGTGCTATTGGCAATCTTGCCGAAGATTTATGTCAGAAAAGGGGAGTTGGTGGAGCGGGCTGAGGGTGTACCACAAGCAACTATCCTTTCTGAAGGATAGCTGGCCCGAAGGCAATCAATGATGTCTGGCAATACCAGACTGAAGATGTGGGCATTATGACATAACTTGAAGTTCTTTGTCAAATTTCTCTTGCCAGTTATTTGTTTTGCCCGTTGACAAACAAAAGCACATGTAATAACATCTTCGCGGCAAAACACTGCCTGGAGTGACTCTTGCACCCAAAAAAGACGGTTGCTGACCCAAAGATTGTAAGACAACTAAACAAATCTGCTATTCTGGAAGCAATCCGCGAAAGTGAGAGCGGCATTTCGAGAGCAGATGCAGCGCGCCTGACGACGTTGAGCCGGGCCACCGTCTCTGCAATTGTGGATGAGTTGCTTCATTCCGGGGTGCTGAGAGAAACCGGCATCGGTGTCTCGCTCGCCGGACGGCCTCCAACGCTACTTCAGCTCAACCCGGAGGCTGGCCGAGTGATTGGGATTGATGTTGGAGCCACCCATCTAATTGTGCTGGCGACTGACTTAAACGGCAAAACACTGGCCGACTCTGATATTGATTTCGACATTGCGATTGGCCCCGAGGCCTGCCTCGAAGGGATATGCCAGGCGGTCGAAGCGACGCTGAAAAAATGTGGTTGTGATATTTCTGAAGTCACTGGCATTGGGGTGGGCGTGCCGGGGCCGGTGAATGTTTCCCTGGGCACTGTTTCCTCGCCGCCGATCATGCCTGGCTGGGATGGATTCCCAATCCGGTGCAAGATCGAGGATCGCTGGGGAAAGCCGACGACCCTGGACAACGACGCCAACCTGGGCGCGTTGGGTGAATGGGCGTTTGGAGCAGGCCGGGGGGAACCCAACCTGGTCTACATCAAAGTTGCTACCGGGATCGGTTGTGGCCTGTTGCTTGATGGAAAGATTTATAATGGTGTACTAGGAACCGCCGGAGAAATCGGCCACGTCACCATCAGTGAAGACGGCCCGCCGTGCAAGTGTGGCAACTACGGCTGTCTGGAAGCGATGGCTGGCGGTGAGGCCATTGCTCAACGGGCGCAGTTAGCGGTGAAGGCCGGGCAACGCACCTCTCTGGCAGAAATCAATCATTCCCGGCCCGTCACAGCGCGCGACGTGGCTTTGGCGGCTCAGGCTGGAGACCCGGTGAGTCAGCAACTGCTGAATGATGCTGGACGGCATCTGGGTTGTGCCTTAGCCAGCCTGATCAACTTGCTTAATCCTGGCCTGGTGTTGCTCGGCGGCGGCGTCACGGGCGCCGGCAACATTTTTCTGGACCCGGTTCGGGAAGCAGTGGGACAAAGAAGCCTTCGGTCTTCTTCGACGGCGGCAAGAATTAAACTGGCGGCTCTGGGCCGGCGCTCGACTGTTCTGGGAGCCGTGTCGGTTGCCCTAACAGAAACATTCCGGCATTATATTGAAGCCGGCGAGCGGCCTACTCACCTGGTCAGCGCGTAGACCTTTACTGAATTTGGCAATATCCCGTCAGACTCGCACTAAGGAGGTGATTATATTCAACACCCAAAGCAACAAGATCAATAACCCTATTGGCTCAAATTCAAACAGTATCTCTTAGGAGGAGATTCAAAATGAAAAAGAATATTATGTGGGCGCTCAGTCTGTTGGTGATTACCGCCCTTGCCCTGGCCGCTTGCGGCCCCGCCGCGACCACCGAAGCTCCCCAGGCGACGGCTGTGCGGCGAAGGCCCGGACATTCTCTTCGGCGTGGCGCACGATCAGGGCGGCGCGCTGGTGGCCAATGGCCTGGTTGCCGAGATTGATCTGGGCGACAAGGCGGCTGATTTCAACCCGGTCGCGATTGACGCCTGCACCTATGGCGGCAAGCTGTACTGCATGCCCTACGCTACCGAGAATCTGGGCTTCTTCTACAACACCGACCTGGTGAAAACCCCGCCAGCCACCTGGGATGAGTTGGTAGCTGTCGGCGAAGCGTTGAAAGCCGATGGCAAGGTCACCTACATCATGGCCGTCACCGGCACCACCTACGATCTTTATCCGTTGTTCACCTCCTTTGGCGGTTACATCTTCGGCAAAGACGCCACGGGCGACTACGACGCCCAAGACCTGGGCGTGGACAGTGAAGGCATGGTGGCCGCCAACACCTGGCTGAAAGAACAGGTGGATGCCGGCAACCTGCCCACCGACTGGGATTGGGCCAACAACCATGCCCTGTTCGAGACCGGCGAAGTGCCCTTCATCATGGCCGGCCCGTGGGCGCTGGATCGCATCCGCGAATCGGGCGTTCCTTACGCCATTGCCGGATTCCCCGAAGGCCCAGCCGGCCCCGGCGCTTCGTTTGCCGGCACGCAAGGCATTTACGTCAATGCTCAAAGTGAGAATGCCCTGCTGGCTCAAGCCTTCCTGACCGAGTTTATCGCCACCGAAGAAGTGATGCAGACCCTGCAAGATGCGGGTGGCCGCGCGTCGGCCTTCCTGCCGGTGTTGGAAAAGACCGACGACGCCGACCTGGTGGCCATCGGCGACGCAGGCTCGAATTCCTCGATGATGCCCGACATCCCGGCCATGGGTTCGGTGTGGGGAAGTTGGAATGATGCTGTCGTTCTCGTCCGCGATGGCAAGCAGGAGCCGGAGGCTGCGCTCGCCGATGCCGGCGCCAAGATTCGCGCGCTGATCGCCAACCCGCTGACCGGCATGGTCAACGCCCCAGGCTCGTACCAGGCCGCCGCCGGTTGCCCCGGCGATTGGCAACCGGAATGCGCCGTGACTGCCATGACCAAGGGCGATGATGGCAAATTCGCCAGCGGCCCCTGGAGCTTGAAGGCTGGCGACTACGAAGTCAAAGTGGCGCTGGATGGCTCCTGGACGACCAACTACGGCTCTGATGGCGCGCAGGATGGCCCGAACTACAAGTTCACCCTGGCCGCCGACGGCACCGTTTCGTTCACTTTCGACCCGGAGACCAAACTCCTGGACATCGTTACCAAGTAGTTAAAGCTGTTCACAATGAAGGCCGGGGAGATAATCCTCGGCCTTCATCTTGTTTTTTTTCTGGATATTTTTGCGGGGTGTTTATCTTTATTGAGCAGGGAGATCATCATGAAGGCAATGGCCGTTGGGCAAACGAAAGCGTCAGGGATGCCGGTCGAGTCGCCGTTTTCGGTGTCAATGCGAGTTCTCTTTGTCCTCTTATTCGATGCAGGCGCGATCTGGTTTATTGCTAATGCGGTGACCAAAAGCTTCACTCAACTCGCAGTGATCCTGAGCCTCATCACCCTAATGTTCAACCTGATTTTCCTGCTGCCCCGGGCTTATCCCTTTCGATGGATGGCGATTGGCCTGGCGTTCATGCTCCTCTTTACGATCTACCCAATCATTTTCACCGTCTACGTTGCCTTCACCAATTATGGCGACGGCCATTTGCAGACTAAAGAGGAAGCCCTGCCGCTCATTCAAGAGGCTACCTATTTGCCAGACTCCGGCAACTCTTACAAATGGACGGCTTTTAAATCTGATGCCGGTGTTTATGCCTTGTGGCTGGTCAACGAGGGCGGCGAATCGTTCCTGGCCAAACCGGGTGAGGAAATCACGCCGGCCAAACCGGGCGAGGCCGGCATCGGCGAAGCGGACAGCAAAGGGATTCCGCAAACCATCGAGGGCTACAAGCGGCTGAACACCTTATTGGCCGCCGCCGACAAAG
Organism: Chloroflexota bacterium; assembly: GCA_016197225.1. Classification (NCBI taxonomy): domain Bacteria; kingdom Bacillati; phylum Chloroflexota; species Chloroflexota bacterium. Next base: position 17,037 of record JACPWC010000054.1, on the reverse strand, counting down.
AACTGCCCAACGTCAAGTTTGGGCTGGAAGGCGATCAGACGGTTCAAATCCGCTCGCCCAGCGAAGCGGCAGAATTGGAAATTCTTTACGTCTACGATGAAGCGACGGATACCATCACCGATCAGTCCAACGGCGATGTTTACCAGGCCGTCAACGGCACGTTTACGACCAAAGACGGCAAGACCCTCAAGCCGGGTTTCCGCACCGTGATTGGAGTTGATAACTTCGTCCAATTTGCCACCAGCCCCGCCCTGCGTGGCCCGCTGGTGCAGATCCTCATCTGGAACTTTATCTTCCCAACCGTTAGCGTTCTTTCCACCTTTTCGCTGGGACTGCTTATTGCGATTCTCTATAACGACAAGGATTTCCCGCTCAAGAAAATCATTCGCTCATTTCTGCTCATTCCTTACACGATTCCAGGGTTGATCACGATCTTGATCTGGCGTGGCATGATGAATTCCGAATTCGGCATCATTAACCGCACCCTGGAATACTTATTTGGTTGGGCGCCGCACTGGACGACGGAACCGATCTGGGCCCAGATCGCGGTGTTGATAGTTAACCTGTGGCTGGGTTACCCCTATTTCATGCTGGTCACCAGCGGCGCTTTGCAATCTATTCCGGGAGATTTGTACGAAGCCGCCACTGTGGACGGCGCGAGTCCCTGGTATCGCTTCCGGAGCATTACCCTGCCGCTCTTGCTAGTGGCGGTTGGCCCGTTGTTGATTGCATCGTACGTGTTCAACTTCAACAACTTCAACCTGATCTACCTGTTCATCCAGGGCGGGCCGCCGATTGTGGGGGCCACCACCCAGGCCGGTCATACCGACATCTTGATCAGCTATGTCTACAAACTGGCCTTCGAAGGCGGCGGGCGCGGCGTGCAATACGGCTATGCCTCGGCGATTACCATCATCGTTTTCATCATTGTCGGCTCTATCACTTTGTTCCAGTACCGCTTCACCAACATGTGGGAGGAGGTCAGTGAAAATGTCTAGCCTGTCCCAGTCTTATCAGCAACTTCGAACGTCGCAAAAATTCCAAAAGCAACTTGGCGTGGTGGCGAGGCTGGTTCTGGCCGTGTTCCTGATCGCCTTCTCAATTTTCCCGGTGCTGTGGATGGTGTCGGCCTCGTTCGACAACACCAACTCGCTGGCGACCCAGTACCTAATTCCGCGCCAGGCCGGCTTCAAAAACTATGAGCGCCTGTTCAATCTCGACCCGGATTTCTCGTTTGGCGAACTGTTTTACTGGAAATGGTTGTGGAACTCGGTCAAGGTGGCCGGCATTACCACGATTTTGAGCCTTTCGATCACCACCCTGGCCGCTTATGCCTTTTCCCGCCTGCGTTTCGCCGGTCGGGTCACGATTCTCAAAGGCATCCTGCTCATTCAGGTTTTCCCCAACCTGCTGGCTCTGGTCGCCAACTACGTGCTCATCGTTCAGTTCGGCAAGATTGTTCCGGCTCTGGGCCTGAACACGCATACCGGGTTGATCATGGTTTACCTGGGTGGCTCCATGGGCATCAACATCTGGCTGATGAAAGGGTTTCTGGACACCGTCCCGCGCGCCATTGACGAATCGGGCATGATTGACGGCGCGTCACATTTCCAGATTTTCTGGAACCTCATCCTGCCGCTCCTGCGCCCGATCCTGGTGGTGATCGGTATCCTGTCCTTCATCGGCACCTATGGCGACTTCATCCTGGCCCGCATTCTGCTCAACGATGTTAGCGAATACACCCTGATGGTGGGCTTGCAGATTTTTACCGCCGGACAATTCGACAAAAAATGGGGCGTCTTCGCGGCGGGGGCGTTGATCGGCGCCCTGCCGATCATGATCACCTATCTGGCCCTGCAAGATCAGATCGCGGGCGGCCTGACTACCGGCGCGGTCAAGGAATAAGCTCAGTGCGGCGCGCAGTGACGCTGACGATACTGGTTGTTTTGGGAATAGCCCTGTTGCAACAGCAGGGCTATCTTAATTCTGCTGCCGCGCAAACGCCGGCGGCGGCTGAGGCTTTTGTGGATGTCAGCCGTCAGGCCGGCGTGACTCACAACCGGGTCGTCAGTTTGGAGATGGCGATTGGGCAGGCGTGGGGCGATTACGACAACGACGGCTGGGTTGATCTTTACGTGACCGACCCCGCCGGGCCGAACACGCTCTACCACAACAACGGCGACGGCACGTTCTCCGTCTCACCTCTGCAAGCGCAGGTGGCCTTGCCTGCCGCGCACAGCGCCGGCGCAATCTTCGCCGACTACGACAATGATGGCTGGCGCGATCTGTTCGTCGCCAACTGGGGCGCCGACAATCTTTTCCGCAATGAGGACGGGAAGGGCTGGGTGGATGTCACCCGGCAGGCGGGCATCACCGATAACCGCAACAGCAAAACTGCCTCGTGGGGCGACTTCGACAATGACGGCTTTCTCGATCTCTATATCGCCAACTGGTCGTGCTACCCGAAGTGTGGCCGACCGATGGAGGGCGACGCCGATCATCTATACCACAACAACGGCGATGGCACGTTCGGCGATGTGTCCGATTATCTGGGCGGCGGTTTGAACGGGGCGGGCTTCGTCGCCAGCTTCAATGACTACGACAACGACGGCGACCTTGACATCTACCTGGTCAACGACGAATTCATCAACGGAATTGGCAACAAGTTGTGGCGCAACGACGGCCCCGGCTGTAAAGGATGGTGCTTTACCCAGGTTGCGGGTGAAGCCGGAGCCGACTCCCGGTTGTTTGGCATGGGCCTGGCTATTGGCGATTACGACAACGACGGCGACCTGGATTACTACTACTCCAACGTCGGCCCGATGGAACTGTTGCAAAACAACGGCGATGGAACCTTTCAGGAAGTCGCCCGGCAGGCCGGCGTGCAAACCCCAAACGGGATCGGGTGGGGGGCCGTGTTTTTTGACTACAACAACGACGGCTGGCGCGACTTGTATCTTGCGATAGCCGACACCACCAACCACGAAGACATCGCCGCCAACAAACTCTTCCGCAATAACGCCGATGGCACGTTTACAGTGGTGGCCTGCAACAATCAAGCGTCCGACATTCGCATGAGCATGGGAGCGGCCTACGCCGATTATGACCGCGATGGCTGGGTTGATCTGGCCGTCGGTAACATGGATGAGGGCTACCGCCTCTATCACAACCAGACCGGCCTGACCGAAAACAATCGCTGGCTGGCTCTGGAACTGGTCGGCGGCGGGCCGGTCAACCGGGACGCCGTCGGGGCGCGTGTCTACCTGACCACGTCCGACGGTATGACGCAAATGCAGGATGTGATCAGCGGCTCGGGCCTCGGGGCCGGAAATGAACTGGCCTTGTACTTTGGGCTGGGCCGGCAGACCTCGGCTGATCTGACCATCCGCTGGCCGGACGGAACGAAACAAGTTTTCACCGGGGTGGCCGCCAACCAGCGCTACCGCCTGCTCTATCCGCAACAGGGGAACACAGGACTCCAGCCGCTTTTTCAAAAGGCGGCCACCCCCCAGATTCAAGCTCAGACGAATGCGAGTCCGTTGATTCTGATCTTCAGCCTCATTCTGGTCGCTTGTCTGGGCGTACTGGCGTTGCGCGTTTCTGTTTCAGGCTCAAGATTGATTCTGATGGGCGCAGTTGTTTTGGCCGGCGCGCTCGTTCTGGCTTTGGTCGTCGGGCAAGGCCCGGACGCCAAATTGGTTAACCTGATGAAGCAGGCTGGCGCGCGTCCGCCCACCAACCCTGCCCCGCCCTCGCCAGAGTTGGTCAAGCTGGGCGAGGCTTTGTTCTGGGACCCGGAACTGAGCGGCAACCGCGACATTGCCTGCGCCACCTGTCATCATTCGCTCAAGGCCACTGGCGATAATCTCTCACTCTCTATCGGCACGCGCGGGCAGGGCCTGGGTGAACTGCGCGTGAAGCTCGAAGACAAACGCGACTTTATTCCGCGCAACGCCCAGCCGCTCTTCAACCTGGGATATGTGGAATGGAAAGTGTTGTTCTGGGACGGGCGGGTGTCGGGCACGCTTGCGACTGGCTTCGACACGCCGGCCAGTGACCGCCTGCCGTCGGGTTTGGATAATTTGCTGGCCGCGCAGGCGATGTTCCCGGTGACCTCACGTGACGAGATGCGCGGCGACCGGGGCGACAAAGACATCCTCGGCCAGACTAACGAACTGGCGATGCTTCCCGATTATGCCGCGCGCCCGATCTGGAAGGCGATCATGAAGCGCCTGCTGGTGATTCCGGGTTACGTTGAACTCTTCCGGGCCGCTTACCCTGACGCGCCGGTGGACTCATTGGGCTTTGAACATGCCGCCAACGCGATGGCCGCTTACGAAAACATGGTCTTTACGTTTGAAGACAGCCCGTTTGATCGCTACATTCGAGGCGATCTGGCGGCACTCTCGCCTGAAGCCAAGCGCGGCGCGGCTTTGTTCTACGGGGAAGCCGCCTGCGCCAGTTGCCACTCCGGCGGCCTGCTCACTGACCAGAAGTTTTACAACCTGGCCGTGCCGCAACTTGGCGACGGCAAAGGCCGCGAACAACCCTTTGACTTTGGCCGGGCGCGGGAGACGGGCAACGACTGTGATCGCTACGCTTTCCGCACGCCGCCGCTCCGCAACGTGGCCCTCACCGGGCCCTGGATGCACAACGGCGCTTTTACGACACTGGAAGCCGTCGTCCGGCATCACCTGAATCCGGCGGCGAGTCTGCAAGGTTACGATCCGGCTCAACTAGCCATTGTCTTGCAAGACACCTGCCAGAACCAGCCTGAAGTGTTAGCGGCGATTCTGGCAACCAAATCCGATGTCGCGTCGGAGCAGACCCAACTTTCAGATCAAGAGATGCAGGATCTGCTGGCCTTTCTCAATGCGCTTACCTCGCCCAGCGCCCTGCAACTGGAAAACACTATCCCAGCCTCCGTTCCTAGCGGCCTGCCTGTAGGCGGCAATCTGGAAAACATTCCATCAGGGCAACAAGGCAACTAAATATCATTGCCCTCGAGGAGCATTGTGGCTTAGACCTGCGGCAGGTCTTATTTGAAAGGCACTGGATCATGAAACACCCTTGGCAACGATGCTCTGCTCTTTTGGCCTTGCTGATTCTAGCGGCTTGCACCACCAGCAATGCCGGGACGCCTACGGTTGAGTCGCCCCCTCCAACCGAAACTGCCGTTGTTCCAACACCGACGGCTGAACCGGCCCCGACCGGCCCGTGGTGGAACGAAACGGTGTTCTACGAAGTCTTCGTCCGCAGTTTCAAGGATTCGGATGGCGACGGCGTGGGAGATATTAATGGGCTGATCGAAAAGCTGGACTATCTCAACGACGGCGACCCCGACACAACTACCGATTTGGGCGTGACCGGCATCTGGCTTATGCCAATCATGGAATCGCCCAGTTATCACGGCTACGATGTCGTAGACTATTACGCCGTTGATCAAGAGTACGGCACGAAAGAAGATTTCCTTCGTCTGGTGGGCGAGGCTCACAAACGCGGTATTCGGGTGATCCTTGACCTGGTGCTCAACCACACCGGGACGGGCCATCCCTGGTTCAAGGAATCGAATTCAGGCAATCCCGATTATCGTGACTGGTATGTCTGGGCGGATGAGGCCCCTAATTACAAAGGGCCGTGGGGCCAGCAGGTCTGGTATGCCGGCAAAGACGGCTATTACTATGCCGTCTTCTGGTCGCAAATGCCGGATTTGAATTTGGAGAATCCAAAAGTCACCGCGGAAATTGAGAACATCACCCGCTTCTGGCTCGAAGACATGGGCGCGGACGGTTTTCGCATGGATGCGATCAAGCACTTCGTCGAGCAAGGCCCGGCTCAGGAAAACACGCCCGCTACCCACGCCTGGCTTCAAGCCTTTCATCAGTCGTATAAAAGCATCAATCCACAGGCGTTTGCGGTGGGCGAAGCCTGGACACTCACGCCGCAGGTAGTGGATTATATTGGCGATGAAGTGGATGTTGCTTTCGAGTTCGATCTGGCCGGGGCGTTTGTGCGGTCGGCCAGCGGCCCGATCGCGGCCAGCGCGATTGCCAATTTGGATACGGTCGTGAACAGTTACCCGCCCGGCCAGTACGGGGTCTTCCTTACCAATCACGATCAAGACCGGGTGATGAGCGTTCTGAAAGATGTGCAGAAGGCCAAGCTGGCCGCTGTCATGCTGTTAACCTCGCCGGGCGTCCCGTTCATTTATTATGGCGAAGAGATTGGCATGACCGGCGTCAAGCCCGACGAGAACATCCGCCGTCCCATGCAATGGAGCGGCGAAAATTCCAAAGTTGGTTTCTCCACGCACACGCCCTGGAATGCCGCCGCCCGCGATTACAAAGAGACGAACGTGGCCCGGCAAACCGATGACCCGGACTCGCTTCTGAGCCTCTATCGCGATCTCATCCACTTGCGTAACACACACGCCGCCCTGCGCACCGGCGAGACGCTCGTCGTGGACGCCGACACGCAACGCTTGTATGCCGCTTTGCGCTACAACGACGACGAGGCCTTTCTGATTCTGGTCAACGTCCACCCCAAGCCGCTCACTGCCGACCTTTATAACTTGACATTAGAGGCCGGCCCATTCATCGGGCCGCTCAAAGCTGTGTCGGTCTTGGGGTTGGAGAACCCGGCCGCCCCTGAGATCAACGCCAACGGCGGTTTCAGTGGCTACACCCCTTTTCAGGAAATCCCGGCTGAAACGGCGGTGATTATTCAACTGACGCCGTGAAGAAATCATTGTAAGAGATAACTGATGGACGATTTTATTTTTGGATCATTCTCCACTGATGAAGCGCGCATTGCCCACGCGCGCGCCCGCCGGGGCGGAGTCACTCACGCTCACCGCCGCGCGCCGCGCGACCCTCTGCCAGGGGAAGCCGTCACTGTTGAACTCACCCTCGGCCCGGCCCACACCCAGAATCATGCCTGGGCCTATTGGACGAATGACGGGAGCGATCCCGAAGGAGTGAACGGCCAGGCCAGACATGGACACGCAATTCCTTTGGAGACGGTTGATACAGAATGGGACGTTTTGCTTTGGGGTTACGTCCGCCGTTTTCGCGGCGTGATCCCTGGCCAGCCCGCTGGAACGGTTGTCCGTTACCGGCTGGCGGCGGGTGATGTTTTGGCCGACGACGGAACGTATTACGGTTTCTACGTGGACGCCGACCCGCCGCCCGACTGGGCCAAAGACGCCATCGTCTATCAGATCTTCGCCGACCGTTTTTACGATCCGTCTCCCGATTTCCCACGCGTTGCCAGGAAACCCAATCTCAAATGCAACGGCACCCTGCGCGGCATCATCGAGAAGCTCGATCACATCGTGGAACTCGGCGCGAACTGCTTGTGGCTGACGCCGATCTTTTCCAGCCCAAGTTATCACGGCTACGACGCTACCAGCTTCTTCGAGATCAACCCGCGCCTGGGCACAAAAGACGATTACAAAGAATTGCTCAATGTTGCCCACGCGCGCGGCCTGCGGGTGCTGATGGATTTCGCGCCCAATCACTGGTCGAACCAGCATCCGACTTTCGTCGAGGCGACGAAAGATCGCAGTAGCCAGTTCGTCAACTGGTACACCTTTGAAGAGTGGCCGGACAAATACGAAACCTTCTTCGGGGTGAAAGAATTGCCGAAAATTAATTTGCGCCACCGCCCGGCGCGCGACCATGTTTTAGAGGCGGCCAAATACTGGCTCGACTTCGGCGTGGACGGCTTTCGGGTGGATTACTGCATCGGCCCCACGCCCGATTTCTACGCCGACTTCCGCCGCATCACCCGCGCCGCCAAACCGGATTGCTGGACGTTTGGCGAGGCCATTGACCTGCCCGATTCGCTCCTCTCGTTTGAGGGCGGCCTGGATGGCGCGCTGGACTTCATTTTGCTCGAAGCCCTCCGCCAAACTTTTGCCTATGGCCGGTGGGATGCGCGACGCTTCGCCGATTTCCTGGATCGGCACGAGGCCTTCTTCCCGGCTTCGTTCACCCGGCCCTCCTTCCTCGACAATCATGACATGAACCGCTTTCTGTGGGTGGCGCAGGGCGACGCGCGCAAACTCAAGCTGGCCGCCCTGTGCCAGTTCACACTGGGCGGCGCGCCCATCATTTACTACGGCACCGAGGTCGGGCTATCACAGGGCCACGATGTCCGCGCCAAAGGCTGGGGTAACGACAAAGAAGCGCGCCTGCCTATGCTCTGGGGCGAAACCCAGGATGCGAGTCTGTTGGCGTTCTATCGCGGCCGGTGCCGGGTTCGGGCGCAACATTCTGCTCTGCGGCGCGGATCGCGGCAAACGATTCTTGCCGAGGGCGGCCTCCTCGCTTACCGTTGCGCCGATTCTGAAGGGAGTCTGGTCTGCGCACTGAATCTTTCGGAGCAGGCGGCGGAAGTGACATTGCCCGTCTCGGAATCAGATGTCGCCCTGGCCACCGACCCGGCGTGCAAAGCGCAAGTTGATGCGGGCGCGATGCGTTTAAGCCTGCCCGCCTTCGGCGGCGTGCTGCTCAAGAAGTTGCGTTGCTAAAAGGATGAGACGATGAAACACCAAAAATTATTGAACATACTGCTGGTTGCGGCGATGGTGTTGGCTATGTTCAGCCCGCCCGGACGGGCCTTAGCTCAAGACACGCCCGATCCCGAAACGGTAGTTGTTCCCGGCACCATCCAGAGCAAGCTGGGTTGTTCGGGCGATTGGCAACCCGACTGCGCCGACACGGCTCTGACCTACAACGCCGATAAGGCCGTGTGGGAAGGCACGTTTGCCTTGCCTGCCGGAAGTTACGAATACAAAATAGCCCTCAACGGCAGTTGGACCGAGAACTACGGGTTGGGGGGTCAACAAGACGGCCCAAACATTCCGCTGGTGCTCGGCCAGGACACTCAGGTCACATTCACTTATAACCACAAGACTCATCAAATCACCGACAGCGTCAACGCCAGCGGCGCGCCCGTGCAAGCGCCACAGCCCGATCTCGTCGTCATCCCTGGAACACTGCAATCCGAGTTAGGCTGTTCCGGCGACTGGCAACCCGATTGCCCGGCCACCGCGCTCGCGTACGATGAAGAAGATGGTGTGTGGCAGGGCGCGTTCACCGTTCAGCCCGATAACGATCAGGATAAACAAGGCTCGCGCTACAAGGCGGCCCTCAACGGCAGTTGGGCCGTCAACTACGGCCGGAACGCCCAGAGCGGTGGGGCCGACATTCCGCTGATCCTGACCGAGCCGACCGAGGTCAAGTTTTATTACGATCACAAAACTCACTGGGTGGCCGACTCGGTCAACGAAGTGATTGCCGTGGCGATGGGCACGTTTCAGAGTGAACTCGGTTGCGCCGGCGATAACGACCCCGGCTGTTTGCGCTCCTGGTTGCAGGACCCGGGCGGCACGGGCACGCTGGCCCTTACCACCCGCGACCTGCCGCCGGGCGATTACGAGGTCAAAGTGGCCCTCAACGAAAGCACAGATGAAACTTATGGCGCGGACGGCGCTCCAGATGGCACAGCCATTCCCTTCACCGTGAGCGAAGGCAATGAGGTGTATTTGGGTTACGATCCGATCACCCACGCGCTGACGGTGAGCACTCAGGGCGCGCCTCGCGGCGACCTGACGAAGTTTCACGCTCACTGGGTGACCCGCGACACTATTGCCTGGAACACGCCGCGCCCCGAGGAACAAGGCATCACCTACGCCCTCTATTACGCCCCGGACGGCGGCCTCAAGCTGGAACCGGATGGCGTGACCGGCGGCCAGTTCATCCCGCTCAAATACAGCCTGGGCGGACTCCCCTTCACCGTTGTGCAAAAGCGCCCCTTCATCAACGGCTTTGCGCCGATCAAAATTGACCCTGCCGACTTCGACAAGCTCCCCGGCATTTTGCGGAGCCAGACGGCGGTGGTGGTGCTGGACAAAGATGGCAAAGTGCTGGACGCCACCTCGATCCAGATTCCCGGCGTGCTCGACGACCTTTACTCTTACGATGGCCCGCTCGGCGTGACGTTTGACGGCGATGTTCCTACATTGCGGGTGTGGGCGCCGACGGCCCGTTCCGTCACCTTGCATCTGTTTGACGATTCGAAGGCGGCGGCCAGCGCCACGTTATCCATGACCGTTGACGCCGGCGCCGGCGTTTGGAACATCACTGGCGAACCGGGATGGACGGGCAAGTTTTACCTCTACGAAGTCGAAGTGTATGTTCCCTCGACCGGCAAAGTCGAAAAGAATCTCGTGACTGATCCCTACTCGTTCAGCCTCTCGATGAACAGCACCCGCAGTCAGATTGTTGACCTGGCCGATTCGGCCCTCATGCCTGCCGGTTGGGCCGACACGGCTAAACCACCGTTGGCCGCGCCCGAAGACATTGTCCTCTACGAACTGCACATCCGCGATTTCAGCATCTCCGACGCCAGCGTGCCACAAGATTTGCGCGGCACGTATCGGGCGTTCACCGTGTCCGAGTCCAACGGCATGAAGCACCTCAAGGAGTTGGCCGAGGCCGGCCTTACTCACATTCACCTCCTGCCCGCTTTTGACATTGCCAGCGTCAACGAGGACAAAAGCGCCTGGCAAACGGTGGACGAGCAAACTCTGGCCGCCCTGCCGCCCGACTCGGAAGAGCAACAACTGCTCGTCGGCCCCACGCGTGAAAATGACGGCTTCAACTGGGGCTACGATCCCTTTCACTACACCACCCCCGAAGGCAGTTATTCCACCAACCCCGACGGCCCGACTCGCATCCTTGAGTTCCGCGAGATGGTGCAGGCCCTCAACCGTATCGGCTTGCGGGTGGTGATGGACGTGGTCTACAACCACACCAACGCCAGCGGCCAGAACGACAACTCGGTGTTGGACAAAATTGTGCCGGGCTACTATCACCGCCTCAACGCCGATGGCCGGGTGGAGACCAGCACTTGTTGCCAGAACACCGCCACCGAAAACGCGATGATGGAAAAGTTGATGATTGACTCGCTGGTGACGTGGGCGACGGCCTACAAAGTGGACGGCTTCCGCTTCGATCTGATGGGCCACCACATGGTGAGCAACATGGTCAACGTGCGGGCCGCGCTGGACGGTCTCACCCTGGCCGACGACGGCGTGGATGGCAAAGCCGTTTACGTTTACGGCGAAGGCTGGAACTTTGGCGAAGTGGCCGACAACAAACGCGGCGTCAATGCAACCCAACTCAACATCGGCGGCACGGGCATCGGCGTGTTCAATGATCGCCTGCGCGACGCGGCGCGCGGCGGCGGCCCGTTTGGCGACCCACGCGAGCAGGGCTTCATCACCGGCCTCTTCACCGCGCCCAGCGACTTTGCCGGGCAGGGCGGGGAGGCCGACCAGAAAGCCAAATTGCTGAAATACACGGATTGGATTCGGGTGGCGCTGGCAGGCAACCTGAAGGAGTACGCGCTCGTGGACGCTTCGGGCCAGCCGGTGACGGGCGAGGCGGTGGACTACAACGGCTCTCCGGCCGGTTACACCCTTGACCCGCAGGAGAACATCGTCTACGCCTCCGCGCACGACAACGAGACCTTGTTCGACGCCATTCAATGGAAAGCGCCTGCCGAGGCTAGTGTGGCCGACCGGACGCGGATGAATAGCCTGGGGGTGAGTCTGGTGATGTTGTCGCAGGGCGTGCCGTTCTTCCACGCCGGCGACGATCTTCTGCGCTCGAAGTCGCTCGACGGCAACAGCTACAACTCTAGCGACTGGTTCAATAAAATTGATTGGACGGGGCAGAGGGACAACTGGGGCGTCGGCCTCCCAGCATTTGGAAATGCGCGCTGGGACTTGATGGCCGCCTTGCTCGGCAACCCGGCTTTGAAGCCTGCGCCGGAAAACATCCTCAGCGCCGCCGCCCACTTCCGGGAGATGTTGCAGATTCGCAAGAGTTCGGCCTTGTTCCGCCTGCAAACGGCGGAGCAGATTCAGCGCGCCCTGACCTTCCTCAACACCGGCCCGGAGCAAACGCCCGGCCTGATCGTCATGCGCCTCACTGACGCCGACGGGCTGGACGACAACTACAAGGACATTGTCGTGCTGTTCAACGCTCAACCCGAAGCCGTGACTTTCGCCGACGAGAGCCTCAAAGGCCTGGCATTGACTCTGCACCCGGTTCAACAAAGTTCGGCGGATGTTTCAGTACGCGACTCGAAATTCGATTCAGCCAGCGGCGCGTTCAGCGTGCCGGGCCGCACCACAGTTGTGTTTGTGGTGAAAGAGGAGAAAGTTGAACCAACAGTGACGGCGGCCCCGGCGATCACGGCCACGCCCGCTTCGGAGTCGCCAGCCGCTCAACCACCAACGTTGTGGATCGCGCTCGGCGGGGTGTTGGTAGCAGGATTGGCAGGGCTGTTCTTCTGGCGAAGGTCGGCTAAGAAATAATCGAGGCTGGGTGGCTATACGCTGAGATTCCCTCGCATCTGCCTCAAGTGCAAACGATCGTGCTCGTTGGTGAATCTCACAAGCTCGCACAGAGTTGTTGGGCCAAAGATGGCGTGGCGGGCCGGGCGTCCCCAGTCGGCGTCCGTCAAATGGTCGAGCAGGGCCAGCGTCTCGCGGCGCGCTTCGGCAAACACTTGCAGCGCCGCCGGGCCAGGCTGACTCTGATAATCCCGCTCCGCCGCCCAAATGTCGCTGTCAATCGCCGAGATGAATGGATTGGCCTCTTCCAATACTCGCTTGAGACGCGGCAGGTTGACTTCAATTTCAACATCGCGCAGATGACAGACGATCTCGGCGAGCGACCACGAGTCCGGGGTGGGCCGACTCTGCCAGTCGGCCTGGCTCAACGGGCGAACCAGTTCCATCATCACCGCCAGCGTTCCGGCTTGCTGTGCCCGCGCCGAGCGGGGCGTGGGCGGCAACGGCTCAACATTTTCGAGACCGTCCCTCTCGCGTGCCCAGGCTAAGAATTGGGCGATGTCGCCCTGGCCGACGGGGTGGGCCGAGTTGGCCGGTGGGGCCGAGTCGGCGGGGGCCACCCAGAAGGTGTTGATGCCCATCGCGTGCGCCGGGGCGATGTCCTGATGCCAGTCATTACCGATCATCAATGTTTCTTCCGGGCGGCGGTCCAGCCAGGTGAGCGTCTCGGCGTAATACTCCGGGCTGGGCTTGGCGAAGTGCATGAACTCGTAGGAGGTGACGAGGGCGTAGGGGAATTCGTCGGCGCTGACACCGGCCCAGGCCAGCCTTTGCAAAATGGCTGTGCGCGGGAACAGGGCATTGGTGGCAATGGCAACCTTCAGCCCGGAGCTGAACGCCCAGCGCATCAATTCTTTGGCCGCCGGGATCGCAGTTGTCTCGCGGCGCAAACTGCCGAAGCGTTCGGCATAAAAAGAGGCGATGTAGGGATGGAGGGTTTCGGGCGAGAGATTGACAGCCGGATAAAACTGCTCGGCGAAAGTTTGGGCCAGCGTGCGGCGCGGGTCATCGTTGGCGACCATCTTTTGAGTGCCGATCATCAATCCGGCAGTGAATGCTTCGGGCGAGACGACCGGGGCCAGGTGGGCGGCGAACCGTTGCAGATAGGGAATGATGAATTTCTCGGTGTTGTTGCCAAGCAACGTGTCATCGAGATCGAAAAGCAAAGTATTGATTGACATGACACTTACTCGAGTTTGAACTCGATGGGCGGCGAATCCTCGTGGCACTGGCCGCAACCGACGGCCGGTTCGGCCACCGGGCCGCCGCTTTTGTTGCAGGCCGCCTCCACGATCATTTTCCGGTTGAGGCCCAGGAAGCCGCGATCGATTCGACCGCTGAACGTCAGGTGTGGGCAGGCGTTGGCTAACAGCAGGCGCGGCACCGGGCAGGCCCGACAAAGATCGGGCGTCCACTTTTCGTTGGGCCGGTCGCGCCGGGGCAGACGGCACTCCTGGGTCTGGCGGCCCCGGTGAAAATCGGCGTAATAGTATTTGCAGTCTGCACCGTAGGGAGTGCGCATGGATTTTGGATTTCTGATTGTGGAATTTGGATTGCGGATCAGGCTCCGCAATCCAAATTCTAAGAGACTGTCTTAAAACTGCTCTCCAACCGCGTCCTCGCGGTTGCCCGAAGGGGCCTGCGAGGACGCGGGCTTTGAGCGACTTTTAAGACACTCTCTAAACGCGGGTCAGGTACTCGCCGCTCTCGGTCTTGACCCGGATGACATCGTCCACCTTGACGAATTGCGGCGCTTGCACCCGCAGGCCGGTCTCGGTTGTCACCCATTTGTTGACGGCGTTGGCGGTGTCGCCGCGCACGGCCACTTCGGCCTGGACCACCTTCAGGTCAACCGTCGCCGGCAGTTCCACGTCAATCGGTTCGCTATTGTAGAATGTCAGCTTAATCTCCATGCCGTCCTTCAGATATTGGGAGGCGTCACCGAGCAGGGCCTCGTTCAACGCCGGCTGGTCGTAAGTCTCGGTGTCCATGAAGTAGTACAGGCCGCCGTCGTGATAAAGATACTGGGCCTGGTGGTGATCCAGGCGGATGTCCTGCACCCGGTCGCCGGACTGGAAAGTTTTTTCAACGGTGACGCCGGAGCGCAGGTTGCGGACTTTGGTGCGGATGGTGGCGTTGCCGCGCCCCGGTTTGTTGTGCGAGTAGTCCAGCACTTTGAAGAGGTCGCCGTCCAACTCGAAAGTGACCCCTTTGCGAAGGGTATTCACGTCAATCATAAACTGCTCAAGTTCCTTTCAGCAAAGTGCGACGCAGAATGCTTGCGTCGCACGAGAAATCCAGGGGAGATTATAGCGGGGTGACGGCGAGTCCGTCAAACACCTGAGAGCCTATCCGAAAGACCCTCAAGGTTTCGGAAATTGCAGGGCGAATTGTCAATTCGCCCTGCAAAAACTAAGGCGCTGGCAGGTTGATCACCACGATGTCGTTTTCCAGCCTGGCCCCATTGCTGTCGAAGGCCGCCCCGGTCTGCGGGTTGAAGAGGCCAAGCTCGATCCGGTAGCAACCGTCTGAAGCGGGCGCGGTGAGCGGGATGCGGCGGATTTCGTGGATAGACTCGCCGGGTTGCCAGAGCCAGACGGGGTAAATGCCGCCCAGGCTTGCCCCTCCCGACAGCCCGGCCACGTTTCCGGCGCAGTCGAGGGCGTTGGCAAAAATGTCTTCGCCCGAAACGGCGTTCACGCGCCAGCTCAAGCGCAGTTCAATGACTTGGCCCTTGAGTGTGACCTCAATTGCCGTCAGCCAGATGCGGTCTTCAAACGAGACAACGGCCTCGCCGCTGGCCGGGCCGACATTACCTACCTCAAGATATTGAATATTGTCGTCGGCATACTGAACGACGGCGACGCGGTCGGCGACCCGCACCCGCTCGGCCATCACGTTCCAGTCGAGCGCTTCGCTTTCACCCCAGGTTGAAAAATAAATGTCATTCAATTGCGGGAAAACGAGGGGAAAGGTGATGGCGTCCACGTTGTAAAGAGTTTGAGTGTGAACCCAGGCCATCAATTGCGGCGTCAGGTAAGCGGGCATCACTTCCACACCTTCGTGGCCGAGGGCGTAGGTGGCATTCACCGGCGCCGTCCAGTTTACGGCGTTGACGATCAGGTGTTGGTCGTCCGGGTGCGCTTGCAGGTCGGCGACAAACGCATACAGATGATCGAGCGTCAGATGATGCAGACGGACTTCGCGGCTGATGTGCAGGGCCGGGACGAACGATATAGCCGCCACTACAGTGGCGGCGACCCCGATCCTGATTCCCGGCCGGGCCAGCCGCCGTGTCCCATCGGCGATCACCGTCGCCCACAAAATGGCGGCGGCAGGCGCAGTCACCATCATCAATCGCGGGCTGACGATGATGTACGAGAAGGGCAAGGCGGCGATGGCGGGCGCGGCGGCGGCGAAACAGTAGGCCAGGCCAAAGACCAGCCAGCGCCGCTCTTTGAGAATCGCGGCGGCCAGGCCGAGAGCCGCCAGGCCCAGGCCCAGGACGGCGAGCATGTCTACCAGGCCGAGCTTCATCAGAGGCCGGGCCAGAAACTGGATTGGGAAGGTGAGACTTTCAAAGAAGAAGACGATGGCTTGCCCCACCGACTCCCAGCCGATCCAGCCCGCGCCAACGTCGCCTCCGTTTTGCGCTTTGGGGATGCGCGCCCACCAGGGGATGAAAGCCAGGTTGAAGAGGAAGGATAGAGCCAGGATGGCAAGTGATTGGCGGCGGGCGATTAGAGATTGAAGATTGCCCTTGAGATGGCGGGCGGCAAAGCAGATCGCCATCAACGCGGCGGCGGTAATGCCGGACTCGTGAGCGAACGGAGCGAGGGCGGCGAGGGCAATGGCTGCCATGGCCCATCCCATTTTTCGCGTTCGCTCAAACTCTAGCAGGCAGACGCACGCCCCTGCGACGACCAGGGTAACGAATAGATGAAAGAACGAGGCGACGAGCGGCACGACGAGGGCGGCAAACGGGAAGACCGTCATCAACGCTCCAGCCAGCCAGCCAGTCAGGAATTCATCGGCAGGGGCCGTCTCCTGCGGCAACTCAGATGGGTTGCGGGCGAGCCGGTTTGCCAGCAAGCCTACGACCCAGCCGCAGGCAATGAGGGCAAGAATGTTGAGGGCGTGATAAGGAGCCGGGTTGAGAGGCCCGAAGGTGATTTGTATCAACCGCCACAGCACAAATGTGAGCGGGCGATAGTAAGGAAAGCCGGACGACTCCACCCAGATTTGGGCCAGCGGGCGGTCAAACAGGAATTGAAAGTTTGCAACATCGTCCCAGAAGAAAGGCAGGGTGAGGGTGGAACCGTAAAGTGCAATGGCGAGAACAGGCGGGGTGAACCAGAAGAGGAGTTTTATCGGGCGCATAGGCTTGATGGAAGTTATGGGCGGCCTGGCTCTACTATCAGCACGTCGTTTTCCAGCCTGGCCCCATTGCTGTCGAAGGCCGGAGTGCGCGCCCCGGTCTGCGGGTTGAAGAGGCCAAGCTCGATCCGGTAGCAACCGTCTGAAGCGGGCGCGGTGAGCGGGATGCGGCGGATTTCGTGGATAGACTCGCCGGGTTGCCAGAGCCAGACGGGGTAAATGCCGCCCAG
>JACPWC010000053.1 GCA_016197225.1 Chloroflexota bacterium | reverse complement strand
TGCTATTTACCTGCCTACTCCCCCAATCTGAATTTAATTGAGCGGGTTTGGAAGTTCGTGAAGAAACAGAGCTTGTATTCCAAATACTACACTGACTTCGCCGCCTTCAAGACAGCGATTGAAACGTGTCTCCGAGAAATGACGACGACGCATAAAGCCGCTTTAGATTCGTTACTGACTCTGCGCTTTCAGCGATTTGAAAAAGCGCAGTTTATGCCCGCGTGAGGTATAAATGCTCCCCAACCGCGTCCTTCGCGAAGCATCCCGGTGGGACGCGGTTGGGAACGCCCGCGAGGACGCGGGCGAAGAGCAATTTTCAAACAGGCACTAAAACTATTGGGGTCTGCCTCGGTCAACTACTGGCCGATAGTGTACACAGCAATATCGTCGAACGACACCGTCAGGTTTGGCGTGAGGCGCGAACCGACGTACATGCCAATCACGCCCTCGGCAAACGTCCCGTCGGCCACCGTGCCCAGGAATTGATCGTTGACGTACATGCTGATCTGGCCGCCTGCCGCCCGCACGCCCAGCACGTTCCGCTGGCCGAGGTCTTTGATGGCGTCTGAGTCGGTGAAGTCCACAATCGTCTCAAATACGCCGTCCACCCGCTTCAACAGCCGGTATTTGCCGTCGCACGAAACGCCGAACAGATAGAAGTTGGCGTTATCCTTATGGCGAAAGATCAGGCCCCAGTTGTCGCCGGCCTTGCAGGTGGTGTTGGGCACCAGGGTTTTGGCTGTTACGTAAGCATTGCCAAACTTCTTGCCATCGAACGTCCACTCTAACCGCTCCGGTTCTTTGGCGATGAGAATAAAAGTTTCGTTTTCAATCTTGCCCTCACCGGTTGAGGTGTCAAACAGATACCAAAAATAACGATCTGGGAAGTCGAACTTCTCGTCAATGACGGGCGCAGGGTTGGCTCCAGCCAGCGGGTCTTGAGCATTGGTGGAAACGACGGGCGGGTTGGTGGCCGCCGGCGCGGGCGGGGTGTCGGCGGCCCCGGCAACCGGAGTTGCTTCCACCACCACCGTTATCGGTACCTGAACCGTTACCTGCACCTCAACCGGCACTTCTACAGTGGCGGGCACTTCCACCGGCACCTCAACCGTCACCTGCACTTCTTTGGGCGTCTGGGCGGCTACAGTAGACGCCACCTGCGCCGAGACTGTCGCCTGAATGTCGCCTGTCGCAATACCGCAGGCGCTCGCGGCGCTCGCCAGCACGGCCAGAGTGAGAAGGAGTTTTTTCATTAGTTAGCCTTTCGTGGTTGGGTGGGGCCACTTCGTGGTCCCCACACAGGATCGCCCCTACGCGATTTTACCATGCGCCCTCTACCCACGATAGCGACGGGTGATGTTCGGGATCAAATAATCGTGGAAGCTCCGTTCAACGCCGTATTCCGGCTCCCAGCCCCAATCTTTGTGAGCCGCGCTGTCGTCCAGATCAATCGGCCAGCTATCCACGATGCCCTGCCGCTTCAGGTCTGGCTCATAGGTGATTTGCGCTTGCGGGAATGCCTGCAAAGTGAGATCGCGAATCTGATCCGCCGCCAGGCTGAAGCTGGTGACGTTGTAGACCAGCCGGGAGAGCGCCGCTCGCGGGGCCGCCGCCAACTGCAAAAGAGCTTTCACCGCGTCGGGCATGGCCATGAACGGGATGGCCGTGTCGGGCCGGACAAAGCAGGCGTACGGCTCGCCATTGGCCGCCGCGTGCAACATCTCTGGGCCGTAATCGCTCGTGCCGCCGCTGGGCACGGTGAAGGCGCTGATCAGGCCGGGGAAGCGCACACAGCGAAAGTCAACCATCACCGGCTTCGCCGCCGCAAGCTGGCGGTAATGCTGGCTGAAGTAGCCGCCCAGAATTTCGCAATACAGCTTGTTGCACCCGTACATCGTCGTCGGCATGTTCCACTCGAACTCGCGCACGTGAGCATACTTGGCCTTTGTCTCCAGGTTCGGCAGGCCGTAAGCCGCAATCGAGCTGGGAAAGATGAACAACACCGGCTGGCCGCGATACTCCGACTGGTCGGCGGCGATTTGGAGAAGCTTGAGCGTGCCCTCCACGTTCACCTTGTGGGCCGCCTCGGGCGTAAACTCACTGCGGGTGGAGAGCAGGGCGGCCAAATGGTAGATCGTCTCGATCTCATATTCGCTGACGATGCGGGCCAGCAGGCCCGAGTCGAGAATGTCGCCCTTGAGGTGAGTGACAGCCGGGTTGGCCGTCTCGGCGTCACGGATGTCGAGGGTGAGAATGCGGGCGGCGGGGTCGCGGGTGATTTGCCCGACGAGCGCCTGGCCGATCTCGCCCAGAGCGCCGGTGATGAGCGTTGCTTTTTTACGCATAGGCTCCTCCTTGTGAGTGATGCTCTGGCGAGTATAGCATAGGCAATTAGACAGTCTTGCGCAACTAGGCTGGCGGAGTTGTGGATAGCGTTATAATCTCCCCATGCCCGCCACCGCCCGTGGTCGCGTCGCCAAACGCGCCCTTCGCATCCACCAACTTCTGCTCGATCATTATGGCGAGCCTACCTGGCGCAACCCGCTCCCGGCCATTGACGAATTGGTCTCCACCATCCTCTCGCAAAACACCAACGACGTTAACCGCGATCGGGCCTTCAACCTGTTGCGGGCCGCCCTGCCGGCATGGGAAGCCGTGCGCGACGCGCCAACCGAGGTTGTCGTCAACGCCATCCGGCCCGCCGGGCTGGCCAACCAGAAAGGGCCGCGCATCCAGCAAATCCTGCGCGCCATCACCGCCGAGCGTGGCTCGCTCAACCTCGACTTTCTGCGCGACCTGCCGCTTGAGGAAGCCCGCGCCTGGCTCACCCAATTCAACGGTGTAGGCCCCAAGACGGCGGCCATCGTCCTTCAATTCTCCCTCGGTCGTCCCGCCTTTCCGGTGGACACCCACGTGTACCGGGTCACGGGCCGCCTCGGCCTCCGCCCCGAAAAAATGTCGGTCGAAGACGCCCACCCGCATTTTGAGGCTCTCCTCCCGCCCGAAACTTACTACGCCGCTCATCTCAACCTCATCCGGCATGGCCGCGAGACCTGTCACGCGCAAAAGCCCGCCTGTGACCTTTGCATCTTGCGCCGAAACTGTAACTACTATAAAACTGTAAGGGCAGGCCTCAAGCCTGCTACCGTAAGGGCGGGCCTCAAACCTGCCCCCACAACAAAACGCAAAGGCTGAACTCAATGAGTGACATCCACCGCCTCACCGAATTGCGAGACGTTTGCCGGGCGCTTGCCGCCGTGCCCACCTTCCTGGAACAATTGACCCAAACCATGAACAGCGCCATCCGCCTTACCGGAGCCGAGCGCGGGGTGCTGGTGGTTTACAACAAGGCCTCCAACAGCTTCGACCTGCGCGCCGCCAGCGGGGTGAGCGCCGACCAGGTCGGGGAGCTAACGACGCTCGCCCAGTCCGTTGCCGACTCCGGCCAGAGCCTTCTGCTGGCCGACGAGACACAGACCCAACGCTCCAGCCTGGTCGTTGCTTTGCAAACACGCGGCCAAAAACCGTTCGGCGCGCTCTACGTGGACAAGCCAAGCATCTCCGGCCTGTTCACTCACGCCGACCTGCTCTTCTTTGAAACTTTCGTGGCCCAGGCCGCCGTCGTCCTCGACGCCAGCATCGTCAAGAGCGACTTTGTTTCCATCGTCACTCACGAACTGCGCCTGCCCATGACTTCCATCAAAGGCTACACCGACCTGATGCGAAGCGGCATCGTCGGCCCGGTCAACGATCAGCAAAAGCAATTTCTCACCACCATTCGCGCCGGCGTGGATCGCATGAACGCCCTGGTCTCCGATCTCTCCGACATCTCCAAGATTGACACCGGGCGGCTCAAGGTGGACGTGAAAGAGGTGGATGCCGCCGCCTGCGCCGGGGAGGCTGTCGAGGCCCTCAAAGCCCAGATCAACGAAAAAGGGCAGACTCTCACCGTCAACCTGCCGCCCCTGCCTGGCGTCCGCGCCGACAAATCGCGGCTTATTCAAATCTTCACCAACCTGCTGGTGAACGCGCACAAGTACACTGCCTCGAGCGGCGCAATCATCCTCACCGCCGAAGTCGGGAGCACTCACGTCCGCTTCACCGTCAACGACAACGGCGTTGGCGTCAGCCTGGACGATCAGGCCAAAGTCTTCAACCAGTTCTTTCGCTCTGAACATCAAGTCGTGCGTGAGCAAACCGGCTGGGGGCTGGCCCTGCATCTCACCCGGCGGCTGGTGGAGTACTTCGGCGGCCAGATCGGATTCGAAAGCGAATTGGGTAAAGGAAGCAAGTTCTGGTTCACAGTGCCGGTTTCTCAGTGAACAGTAGGTGGTGAACAGTGAATAGTAAACCCGGCAAACGTTTCCGCCTGCGACTCTACGAGCGCCTGTTTGCCATGTTTCGCTGGCCCTCACTCCTGATTGCCATTCTCACTGCCGGGCTGTGGTGGATTGCGCCGAACTATCCTCTGCTGGCGGCGGGGCAGGGCCTGCTTCCTGTTGTTCCGGTCATTTGCTTCGTTCTCTTCCTGGCCGGCCTCGTCGGCCCCGCTTTGTCTTACGTTCAGTGCCACGCCAGCTACCTGCTCATCAGCACCCCTTTCTATCGCCTCAGCGTGGGCTACTCGCGCATAGACATGATCACCGCCGTCAACTTCGCCCAGGCCTATCCGCTCAGCCGGCAAGGCTGGAGCCAGCGCCGCTTTTTGGAGCCGCTGTATTACGAACCAACCGGCCAACTCACCGTCGTGGCCGTCTGGGTGAGAGAGTATCCCCTGCCTCTGCGCTGGCTCAAACTCTGGTTCACCGACTACATGTTTACGCCCGACTCGCCCGGCTTTCTGTTCATGGTGAATGACTGGATGGCCCTGAGCCACCAGATCGAAGATTATCGCGATGCCTGGCGTGAGCGCCGGATCTCACACGGCCACGGCGACCACGTGGGCGACGCGGTGGCCGTGGCCAAACGCACCGGGGCGACCGTCATTGCCAATTACGAGATCGCCAACTGGTGCGAAGCGCAAGGGTTGACGAAAGTCCACGCCCAACATTTGGGCGGCGGCTACAACCATCCGTTCGGCTATATCAAACTCACGCTGGCCCTGCACGGCTCGGCTCTGCCCGATGGATCATACGGCGGCAATCCGTGCGGCTTCCTCATCACCCCGGCCTTGGGCAGGAAGGTTTATCTGGCTTGCGACACCGGCCTGTTCGGCGACATGAGTTTGATTGGCGATGAGGGCATTGAGCTTGCCACTTTGCCCATCGGCGACAACTTCACGATGGGGCCTGCCGACGCTCTGCGCGCCGTGAAGTTGCTCCGACCCAGGCACGTCATTCCTGTTCACTACAACACCTTTGGCCTGATCGCCCAGGACGCTGAGGCCTGGGCCGGGCGAGTGCAGGCCGAGACGGGCGCGCAGGCTCACGTGCTCAAGCCTGGCGAAACTTACACTTTATGATTGCGCGCTTCGCGTTCGACCGCGTTACGCTCTCCCTTCGGCCATGCTCAGGGCGTGGCTCAGGACGCTTGCGTTTATGAGCGAACGCGTCGCCGAAATCCTGCTGATCATTCGCCGCTGGGATCCTAACACCGGGCTTTCGGAACACGCGCTGTCTTACCCTGACCTTGAGTCGCTCTACGACGCCTGCCTGAAGGTGGAGCCGCCGGATTTGGTGGAGCGCATTGTGATTCGGGGTCAGGACGAATCGGGCCAGGAGCGCACCCTGACCTTGTCGTTTCAATCCGTCACTATTCATTCGCGGCGTTTGTAATAGCGACAGGAAACCCAAATTCTATATGCCAGACGAAACCTTTTTGATTTTAGGCGGCGCAGGCCTGGTCGGCCTGCAGATCGCCCGCCGCATCGCGCACGACCTCACCCCCAAACGCATCATCATCGCCTCGCTCTTCCAGCAGGAAGTCAACGAAGCCATTCACGGCCCCGCCGGACTGCGCCGGATGTTCCCGCATTCGGGCATCGAGTTCGCCGGCGTGTGGGGCGACGTGTTCGTGCGGGCCGAGTTCTCGGAAGAGAAGCGGAGCCGCCTGTTGGAAAGCTACCAGCGGCGCGACGATTTGTACGCCGACCTGTTTGGCGATTTCGATGCCGCCTTCGACCGGTCGCGCCTGGTTCAACTCATCCTCGAACACAAGCCGGACGTGATCGTGGATTCGATCAACACGGCAACAGCGATCAGTTATCAGGACGTGTACACCGGCACGGTGATTGCCAAGCGCGAGCTGGACGATCTGTTGACTCACGTCCGGGCCGGAGACGCCGCGGCGGCCAAACACGAGTGGAAGGACGCCGAGCGCGCCTTTGAGACTTTGCTGATCTCACACTCGGTGCCGCAATTGATCCGCCACGTGCTCATGATCAACCGGGCCATGCGCGAGGTGGGCACGCGACTGTATCTTAAGATCGGCACGACCGGCACGGGCGGCATGGGGCTGAACATTCCGTACACCCACAGCGAAGACAGGCCCTCGGCCAAGTTGATGACCAAGACCGCCATCGCCTTTGCCCACACCGGCCTGCTCTTCCTCATGGCCCGCACCGTCGGCGGGCCGGTGGTCAAAGAGATCAAGCCGGGGGCCATGATCGGCTTTGCCGATATTTCTCTGCGGACGATTCGCGAGGCGGGCCGGGCGGTGACGGTCTACGCGCCGCAAACGTTTCCCATCGAGAGCCGGCTACCCCTGCGCCTGCCCGCCGAGTCGTTCGAGTCGCTTGGCGATCTCTCCCTGCCGGTGGTGGATACGGGCGAGAATGGTGTCTTCACCAAAGGCGAGTTTGAGACGATCACCTCGTTGAGGCAAATGGAGTTCATCACGCCTGAGGAGATCGCGCTTGACTGTGTGCTGGAGATCAAAGGGAGCAACACCGGGCGCGACGTGATTGCGGCAATTGACGGGGCGGTGATGAACCCGACGTACCGGGCCGGTGTGTTGCGGCAACAGGCGCTGAACGACATCGAGCGCCTCGAGGCGCAGACCGGCCTGCACAGCGTGGCCCTCGGCCAGCTTGGGCCGCCGGAGATTTCCAAGTTGTTGTGGGAGGCCGAGTTGTTGCAGGTCGAGTACGGCACGCTCAAGGCCGTGCTGGCCCAAACGCCGGAGGCGATCTCGGAAGCCCTGTTCAGGCGTTTGCAGGTGGATGCGGCCTTGCGTCAGACGATCACTTCGATTGGCGCGCCGATTCTGACGCCGGACGGAACGCAGTTGATGCGCGGCCCGTTCATTCGCATCCCGGAAGTGGCCGGGGCGACCACCGCTGAAATTGGCCCCGGCGACCTGGACAAGTGGGCGGCCAAAGGCTGGGTGGATTTACGCCCGGCCAACTTTGCCCGCTGGCAGAAGCGCTTTGAGATGATGGAACGTTCGCGCCAGGCCTTGCGCGGCAAAGGTTCAGCCGCCGTGACTCGCGAGGCCTATCTCTTCGACGAGATTCGCATCGGGGCGCTGGTGGGGTGGATTTTTAATAATGAGCAGGAGGGGTATAGAATAAAGTAACAGGCGCGAAAATCTTCTGCCACGAATTACGCGAATTCACAGTAATTTTGAGGTAAGATGAAATCAAGAGGGCCAGATTATGCTCGACGTTCAAAAACTCGTCATCGAACACTTCGTCAAAGAGTTGCGGGACGCTTACCAGGAAACCTACAACTTGCTGGAGGCCGAGTACGGCAACATCTGCGCCTGGGCGGGCCGCCTGGCGCTGGAGAACATCGCCAACTCGGACGCCCTGTACCACAACGTCGAGCATACCATTCAGGTCACGCTGGTCGGCCAGACCATCCTCAAGGGCAAGCAACTGCTCGAAGGCGGGGTGACTCCCAAAGACTGGATGCTGGTCACGATTGCCTTGCTCTGCCACGACATCGGCTACGTCAAAGGCATCTGCCGGGGCGACAAGGGCGAGACTCTGGCCAGCGGGCGCGACGGCGGAACCGTCACCCTTTCACTCTCCGGCTCCGACGCTTCGCTCCAACCCTGCCACGTTGACCGCAGTCAGCTTTTTGTGCGCGAGCGGTTTGGCCGGAGCGTGCTTTCGGAAGTGGACGTGAACACGATCTGCGAGTACATCGAAATGACGCGCTTCCCGATCCCCGACGATCCGTTTCACCACAACGCTGCCGGTTTCCACGGGCTGGCCCGCGCCGCCGACTTCATCGGCCAGCTTGGCGATCCGAAGTATCTGCGAAAGATTCCGGCGCTGTTCTACGAGTTTGAGGAGACGGGCGCCAACGCCAAGCTCGGCTACAAGAATCCCGGCGACATGCGGCAGGGCTACGACGAGTTTTACTGGGGCGTGGTCAGCAAGTACATTCAAGAGTCCCTGCGCTACCTGCGGGTGACGACCGAAGGCAAGCTGTGGATCGCCAACCTGCATGCCCATGTCTTCGACTCGGAGCATAACAAGACGTTGTTGTAAGCTGATCCACTAAGAACACGAATGAACACGAAGATAAAACCCCATTCGTGTTTCTTCGTGTGCATTCGTGGATCAAAATAAAAGGACAGCCCCATGCCCCAAACCTTCAAATGCTCTTCGTGCGGCGCGGCGGTGGAATACGATGGCAGCGGCTATGCCACCATGCGTTGCCCGTTCTGCAACAACTCGGTTGTCGTGCCGCAGGAATTGCGCGTGCGGCGCGACTCACCTTCAGCCTCGGCCTCGTCGCCGTCTGCAACACCGCCTGGCACGCCGATGATGTCCGGCGATCAGGGCGAGATGTTCGACCTCGGCAACTTGCTGGCTCAGGCGGGCCGCTTCAAAGAACTTGGCGAACTTGTGCGGGCCGGGCGAAAAACAGAGGCGGCCCAACTCTACCGTGAACTGCTGGGCGTGGACGAGGCGACGGCGATGCAGGCCGTCGAATCCATGGCCTCCGGTCAGCCGGTGGTGATGACCAGCAATGTGACGACGTTCGAGGCGCCGTCAATAACGGTGACTACCTCGACGATACAACCGACAACCGGCGTGGGCGGCGTGGGGAGTATGCCCAGAACTTACATCACTTCGGGCGGCTCCCCGGCGCGGCGGACGGGTGCCACCGTTGGCCTTATCGTCGGCTGTCTCGCCGCCCTCATCATCGTTGCCGCGGTCCTGCTGTCCCTTGTGTTCTTCCTGGCCTTCTCCGGCTCGTAGGAACCAGTGATTATTCACAAGTGCTCTTGGCCCGCGTCCTCGCGGACGGGGAGCGGTAAGGTTCGTAGGCAGGCTTGACACATCGCAACTTCTGCGGATAATTTGCCACAATTGAACAATGTAGGGCAAGATGACATCTTGTCCTGCAAGCAAAAGGCTTTGACGGAGAAAAGTAAACCGGCATAAGCGCCAGAGAGGCAGAACACGCAAAGACAGCGGGCTGAAAGTTCTGCTCGGGGAAACCGGTTGAAGTTCGCTCCTGAGCCGCCTGGGTGACAAGCCCAAGCCGGAAGTCTACCGTTACCCGGACAGCCGATGATGGTCGGCGCAGAGTGGGCCTGTGTAAACAGGCCAACAAGGGTGGTACCGCGAGAGTGATAAACTCCCGTCCCTTTTTTGGGGGCGGGAGTTTTTGTTTTATTACCGACGGCAAGACACAAAGACACCAAGCCACAAAGTCACCAAGTTTTCTTTGTGCCTTAGAGTCTTCGTGACTTCGTGGTGAAATGATTTGAAGGAGGAGTGATGATCGATCAGCTGAATCAATTTGAGAAAGAAGCCCTGGCCCGCCTCGCCGGGTTAGCCGACTCTGCCGGGCTGGCCGCGTGGAAGAGCGAGACGCTGGGCAAGAAGAGTCTGCTGATGACGGCGCTGAGTGAATTGGGCAAGATGTCGAAGGAAGAGCGGCCCGTTGTCGGTAAGCGGGCCAATGAGATCAAACGCGCTCTCGAAGCGGCGTTTGAAGAAAAGGAAGCCACCGTCAAGGCGGCTGAATTGGCCCGCTCGCTCAAGGCCGAAGCGCTGGACGTGACTCTGCCGGGGAGGCCGGTTCGCCGGGGGCGGCTTCACCTTGCCACCCAAAACCTGCGCCAGATTTACGCCATCTGGGCCGACATGGGCTTCCAAATCTATCGCTCTCGTGACGTGGAGTCTGACGAGTTCAACTTTGAACTGCTCAACATCCCTCAGCACCACCCGGCGCGCGACATGTGGGACACTTTCTATACAACGACGCCCGGCGTACTTTTGCGGACGCACACCTCGCCCGGCCAGATTCGGGCCATGCGCGAGTTTCATCCTGATCCGATCCGGGTGATCCTGCCTGGCATGTGCTATCGCTACGAACAGATCACGGCCCGCTCGGAGATTCAATTCAACCAGATCGAAGGGCTGGCCGTCGGTAAAGGTATTCGCATGACGGACCTCAAAGGCACGCTCACCGACTTCGCCCGCCGCATGTTCGGCCAGAATGTGCGCACGCGCTTCCGGGCCGATCACTTTCCGTTCACCGAGCCGAGCGCCGAGATGGATGTGGAGTGCTTCGTGTGCGGCGGCAAAGGGTGCGCGGTGTGCAAGCAGAGCGGCTGGCTCGAAATCCTCGGCTGCGGCATGGTGCATCCGACGGTTTTGCAAAACGGCGGCTACGACCCGCGCGTCTACTCCGGCTTCGCCTTCGGCATGGGGCCGGAGCGGATTGCGATGTTGAAGTACAAGATTGAGGACATTCGTTACTTTTGGGGAAATGATTTGCGATTCCTGGAACAGTTCTGAGGTTGAAAGGATTCATCAACGGATTGAACGGATTTATCGGATTATCTTTTACAAGTACATTCAATCCGTTCAATCCGGTAAATCCGTTGACGAAATTGGAGTTCAAATATGCGCGTACCACTCAGTTGGCTCAAAGACTTTATCGAAATAAACCTTTCCCCTGAAGAGTTGGCGCGGAAGTTGACGTTTGCCGGGCTGGAGGTGGAAGAGATTGAATACGTGGGTCTGCCAATGCCAGCGGCGGCGGACGGGCGGCAGGAATTCAAAACGTCCGGCATCGCCTGGGATCGAGAGAAGATCGTCGTCGCCCAGATTCTGGAAGTTCTGCCGCATCCCAACGCCGACCGGCTGACCCTGCTCCGACTCGACTGGGGCGGCCCGAAAGAAGAAATGGTGCTGACCGGTGCGCCGAACCTGTTTCAATACAAAGGACAAGGGCCTCTGCCCAAACCGATCAAGGCCGCCTATGCCAAAGAAGGCTCGGTGATTTACGACGGCCACAAACCGGGGCAGGAGTTGATGACCCTCAAGCGAGCCAAGATTCGCGGCGTCGAGTCTTACTCGATGGTCTGCTCCGAAAAAGAACTCGGCATCAGCGACGAACACGAAGGCATCATCCTGCTTGACGACGGCGCCCCGGTCGGCGTACCGCTGGCTGACTACATCGGCGATGCCGTCTTGACGGTGAAGATCAACCCGAACATGGCCCGCGACGCCAACATGCTCGGCGTGGCCCGTGAGATCGCGGCGCTGACGGGTCAAACGTTGAAGCCGCCCACGTTCGAGGCCGCTACCGCGCAAACAGGCGAGTCGGTGTTGGGCAAAGTGGCGATTGAAATCCGCGAGCCGGAGTTGAATCTGCGATTCACGGCGATGCTGATCCGGGATGTGAAGATTGGGCCGTCACCGTACTGGATGCAACGGCGTTTGCGTTTGGCCGGGATGAGGCCGATCAGCAACATCGTGGACATCACCAACTACGTGATGCTGGAAGTAGGCCAGCCGCTTCACGCCTTCGACTACGACGTGCTGGTGAAGCGGGCTGGTGGAAAAGCGCCCACCATCATCACCCGCCTGCCAGGCGAGGGTGAGCGCCTGCTCACCCTCGACGGCGTGGATCGCAAGCTTGATCCATTCACCATCTTGGTGACGGACACGGCCGGCGCGCTCTCGCTGGGCGGCATCATGGGCGGCGGCGAGTCGGAAGTGTCGGACTCGACGACGACCGTTTTGCTCGAAGCCGCCTCGTGGAACTTCATCAACATCCGCCGCTCGGTGCAGTCGCAGGGTTTGCAATCGTCGCAGGCGGGTTATCGCTTCAGCCGGGGCGTGCACCCGGCCATGGCCGAGCGCGGGTGCAAGCGCGCCGCCGAAATGATACGGACGCTGGCAGGCGGCGCAGTGGCTCAAGGTCTCGTGGACGTTTATGCCCGCCAGCCGGAGCCGGTCACAGTGGAAATCGGCGAGGCGGATGTTGAGCGTATTCTTGGCATTCGCCTCCCGCTTGCTCAGATCGAATCGATCCTGAAGTCGTTAGAGTTTGATGTCAAACCAATAACCAATAACCGATTATTTGTGACTGCTCCCGATCATCGCCTTGACATCGGCACGGGCGTGGTGGGCCAGGCTGACGTGATTGAGGAGATCGCGCGCGTCTACGGCTACGAAAATATTCCGGAGACTCAAATCAGCGACACCACGCCACCTCAGCACGGCAATCCATCGCTGGAACTCGAGGAGCGCGTGCGCGATGTTCTGGTGAACGCCGGTTTGCAGGAAGTGATCTCCTACCGGCTGACGACGCCGGAGCGCGAGGCGATGTTGCTCTCGCCCGGCACGCCCAAAGATGATCGGCCTTACGTGACGCTGGCGAACCCAATCGTGGCCGACCGGGTGACAATGCGCCATTCGGTGCTGGCGAGCACACTGGAAGCCGCCGTGAACAATTTGCGCTTCACCGACTGTCTAGCGTTGTTCGAGATCGGCGCAGTGTATCTGGCGGGCGAAGAAGGCGTTCTGCCCGACGAGCCGAGGCGGCTGGCCGTTGTGATGACGGGGCCGCGCGAGCCGGAAGGCTGGCAGTCATCGGATCGTGGCGCGATGGATTTCTACGATCTCAAGGGTGTCGTTGAGTCTTTGATTGACGGCTTGCACTTGCCGGAGACGAAAGTGGAACCGGCTGAGCATCCGTCGTTCAGGCCGGGGCGCACGGCAAAGCTGATGGTTGGCGATCAGATGGTTGGGTGGTTTGGGGAACTGCACCCGCTCGTGGCGCAGGCTTATTTAACTGTGAGCGGCGGGGCGGTGACAGCGCCTCTGCTGGCGGCAGACTTTGATCTGGAAACGATCCTGAACGCCGTCCCGACACGCCACCTCACCAAAGCGGTCTCGCGCTTTCCGGCAGTGGTGGAGGATGTGGCCTTGATCGTGGATGAAGGGGTGGCGGCCTCCCAGGTGGAGACGGTCATTCGTCAGAGTGGCGGCTTGATGTTAGTGGATGTCCGCTTGTTTGATCTCTACAAAGGTGAGCAGATCGGATCAGGCAAAAAGAGTCTGGCTTATCGCCTTACTTATCAGGCAGAGGATCGGACGTTGACAGATTCCGACGTGGCAAAGGTGCGCGAGAAGATTGTGCGCCGGGCGAAGGATGTGCTGGGGGCGGTGTTGCGAGGGTAATTGGGCTTGGAGTGCTCCTCAACCGCGTCCTCGCGGTTGGCGCGAAGCCGCCCGCGCGGACGCGGGCTTTGAGCACTTTCCAAACAGGCTTTTACGCCGGTTGTGGCGCTTTGGTTTCGGCGCGTTCCATGGCTGTGGCTGCCAACTGGGCCACAACGGCAAAGAGGGCCAGATCGGCAGGAGTGAATTCTTTGCCGTCGGTTTTGTTGAGGGCGCTGAGTACGCCCATCACTTTGCGCGAGGTGGCGATGGGCACGCACAGCATCGAGCGCGTAGTGAAGTGAAAATGCTCGTCCACGCTGGGCGAGAAGCGCGGGTCGGCGCGGACGTTGGCGATGATGACCGGCTCAACATGGCGAGCCACCCAACCGGCAATGCCCGTTCCGGGCGGCAGGCGATAGTTGGTGAGGACCTCCCGCGCCGCGCCGTGCACGACGGCGAAGACAAGCTCGCCGTTTTCTTCGTCAATTAGCATGAGCGAGCCGGCTGTGGCGCTGATGGTAGTGAGGGCGGATTCCAGGATGCGGTCGAGCAGAGCGAGGGCATTGGTCTCGGTCGTTACCGAAGCCGAGACATCCTGCAAGGTGCGCAGGGCATCAAGCACCTGACGCAGAGTGGTGTTCTCTTCTCGCAGTTCGCGGTTTTCGTCTTTGAGGCGGGCGTTTTCCGTTTGCAGGAAACGGAGCGTCTCACGGAGTTCACCGGCCATAAGCCCTCCTTGTCTGATAAAGGCAACCGGATTGTAGCATTAAGCGCGCCAAAGCGTTTACATCCCGTCCTTAACTTCAAGCCGCTGAAACTTGGCCGAAACAAAACTTGAACAGGTGGTGAAATCAACTCATGAAAGTCTACTTTTCCTGCTCCATCACCGGCGGGCGGAACGATCAGCCGGTTTATTCGGCAATAGTGAATTGGATGATGTCACACGGCCACGAGGTGTTGACGGCGCACCTGGCCAATTTGGAAGTTGCGGTTGAGGAAGAGACGATTGAGCCGGAGGAAGTGTTCCGGCGGGACATTGCCTGGGTGGACGCCGCCTCTGTTGTGGTGGCCGAGGTCAGCACCCCGTCGCATGGCGTGGGCTACGAGATTGCTTACGCGATCATGACCGGCAAGCCGGTGTTGTGCCTGGCGCGCGAGGGGGTGAAGGTGTCGAAGATGATCACCGGCAACCCGAAGTTGACGTTTGTGAGATATGAGGCGGCGGACGAAGCAATAGAAAAGATAAATCAGTTTTTGGGTTGAGTATGAACCTTCAACTTTTCCAATGCAATCTCCCGAATCGCTTCCTGCAATTTCTCCACCGGCTGGTCGGCGTTGATAATACGCCAGCGATTTGGCTCGGCGGCGGCCAGGGCATGGTAGCCCTGCCGCGCCCGTTGATGAAAGGCGAGGGCGTAATCGTCAAGGCGGTTCCACTCGCCTTGAGTGGTTTGACGACGACGCAGGCCGGTCTCGGCATCCATGTCCAGCAGCAGAGTCAGGTCGGGGTTCAGGCCGTCGGTGGCAAAGCGGGTGATGGCGCGAATGGTGTCCAACGGCAGGCCGTGACCGTAGCCTTGATAAGCCAGTGACGAATCAAAATAACGATCACAGACGACTACGCCCCCGCCGTCCAGGTGGGGGCGTATCTTTTCGCGCACCAGTTGAGCGCGGGCGGCGGAGAGCAGAAGAAATTCGGTGGCCGGGAACATGGCCTTGTTCTTCATGTCCATGATCACCTGCCGCACTTGCTGGCTGATGTCAGTGCCGCCCGGCTCGCGAGTGAGCAAAACATTCTGGCCGAGCGATTGCAGATACTCGGCCAGTAGTTTGCATTGGGTGGATTTGCCCGATCCGTCGGGGCCTTCGAAGGTGATGAAGAGGCGCATAATCTCTAATTCTCCAATCCTCCAATCTCGAAATCAGAGAATTGGAGAATTGGAGATTTATTCCCTGAAGATGCGCACCCGCCGGTACGGTTCTTTGCCGTAAGAGTGCGAGATCAAATTGGCCTCGCGCACCAGTTCGTGCTGGCGGCGGCGGACGGCGGCGGACTGAGGCGAGAGGTCAACCGTGCGCGAGCCGTTGAGCACGGCCTCAATGGCCGATTGTGTTTCGCGCATGGCATGGTTGAGCGACTCGACTTCGACCGGGCCGTCCGGAGTGACGTTGAACAGCTCGGTCAGGAAGCTCTCCATCTGGTTGACGGTGTTCGAGCGCAGAACGTAGATGGGCATGTTGCGATCTTCGGCGTCGGAGATGGGGCGCTGGTGACGGCGATAGTAAGTCTTGAGAGTGACCAGCGCCTGGGCGTCGTTGATGTCGTCCACGACGCTGAGCGGCAGGCGCAAGCGTCGCGCGGCCTGCTCCAAACGCTGGCGGGCCAGACCGTAGGCGTAAATTTTCACGGGCGTGAACGATTGAGGCGAGCGGCTCTCGGCAGAAAGACGTTCGGGGCGAGAGTCCGGTTGACGGGCAGAGGCCGGCTCAACCGGGATGTATTCGCCGCGCGCGCGAATGTCAATTCCCCGGCCATTGGCGCTTTTCCGAGCCGTGGAGGGCGGGGCTATCGTCTCCATTTGAATGGCCCCGGTCTCATCCTCGTGGCGCATTTCAAGGGGCATCGGGCGGCCACGCAGCAAGCCGTCCACAGCGACAGCTACGTCGGCGTGAATGGCAATGTTGCGCCGGTCGCGCAGTTCAATGAGAACATCGAAGGTCGGCGGGGCGCGTCGCTCGAGCACCGTCTTTTGCGTGCCGCGCCGCCGGGCCTCTTCGTCAGAGAGGGTGACGGACTCGATGCCGCCGACGAGGTCGGCCAGCGTCGGATTGAGCAGAATGTTTTCGAGGGTGTTGCCGTGCGCGGTGCCGATGAGTTGCACGCCGCGTTCGGCGATGGTGCGGGCGGCGGCGGCTTCCAGCTCACGGCCAATTTCGTCAATGACGATTACTTCCGGGTTGTGATTCTCAACGGCTTCGATCATCACTTCGTGCTGAAGCGAGGGCTGGGCCACTTGCATGCGCCGGGCCTGGCCCACTGCCGGGTGCGCCACGTCGCCGTCGCCGCCGATTTCGTTGGAGGTGTCCACGATGACGACGCGCTTCTTCTCGGCCAGGATGCGGGCGGCTTCGCGCAACATCGTCGTTTTGCCGATGCCGGGCTTGCCAAGCATGAGGATGTTCTTGCCCGATTCGATCAGGTCTTTGATGATCTCGGTCGTGCCGTACACGGCCCGGCCCACGCGGCAGGTGAGGCCAACCACGTGGCCCCGCCGGTTGCGGATGCCGGAGATGCGGTGCAGGGTGCGCTCGATTCCGGCCCGGTTGTCGGCGTCAAAATCGCCGACGCGGCTGACGATGAAGTTGATGTCGTCGTGGCCGACTTCAGCTTCGGCCAGGCGCACTTCGCCGTCCACGTAACGGGCGGTTGGCACGCGCCCCAGGTCGAGGATCACTTCGAGCAGGTCGTCGGTGCGGTTGGCGGCGGTGAGGGCCTCGCCGATGTTGGGCGGAAGTATTTTGATGAGGTCGTGAATGTCGTCGGTGATACGTTTTCGCATGTGCAGTTTTTACCACGAAGACGCGGGAGCGCGAAGAGGCGATTGGTCATTTCGCGCCGGCGGCTTCGTGGGGTGTTGATGCCGAATCACTTGTCAGATAAGGGGCCTGGTGTTTGTGCCTGAGTTTGATTTTATCATCGGCGTGGTCGCCTTACTGCCGACGATCACCTGAAGAGGGTTGAACTCCGGTTCACTCACGCGCACGGCCAGGCGTTTGACCATGACGGCCTGCTCGGCCCAGTCTTCAAAGCCCAGATTGGCCAGCGGCGTCCTCAGCCAGTCCTGGTGTGAGCGAACACAAACGTAAACCGGAACGGTTTCGCGGTCGGTGAACTGCCGGAGCAAGTCGGCAAAGAGGGCCGCGCTGTCGTCGAAGATGCTGGGATGGAGATACGGCTGAACCCAGACTCCGAGCGGCCCGCGACTCACGTCGAAGAAGGCCTCAATTTCGCCGCGAGGCGCGTAAACGTAACCGTGGCCGTAACGAGCCGGCGGCGGCTCCACCTGTTGCACCAGGCGCGGCACAATGTTGGCGTAGAGCGATTGAATACCGAACGAGTCACTGCTCTGTTGCGGGCGGAGACGGATGCCGTCGAGCGGAGCGGTAGTGCCGCGCGGTTTGCCCGCCCGCCAGATGTGTTGCCGGGTGTAAATGGCAAACCCGAAACGGCGCATCGACTCGAACTCGGCGCTGTCTTCGTTTACTTCGGCCACCAGGTTGTGAGCGCCGTGTGAGGCGGCCTCGGCGGTGAGCCGTTCGAGCAAGATTTCCCACGGGCTTTCTTCGCCGAAGGCGGGGGCCATAAAGACCAGACGCGCCAGTTCGTCGCCGTGCCGGAATTGAATTTGCCCGAAGCCCTCGACGCTGTTGTCCTCTTCGTTGCGCCAGATAAAGGTGGGCAGACCCGCGCCCGGCGCAAGGAACGACAACACCGCCGACTGCAGGGTGTGCGGGCCGCGAGTGAGGGCGGCCTCGGAGTCGAAACAGACGCCGCGCTCGGAGAGCCGGCGAATCAGGCCAAAGTCACGCCAGTCAAAAGGGCGAATCATGTTGCGGCCTTTGCCATCTCCAGGAAATACTGGTGAAACCTGCCATCCGGCGTCAGTTCAGGATGGAAGGAGGTTGCCAGCAGGCGGCCCTGGCGGGCGGCTACAATGGCGCCGTTCTCCAGGCACGCCAGAACTTCCACATCCTTGCCAACCGATTCGATGATGGGGGCGCGAATGAAGATGGCGTGGAAGGGGCGGGTGTGGCCGTTGCCCTCGCGTGTGAAGGCCGGGACTTCCAGATCGGTTTCAAAGCTCTCGGTTTGGCGGCCAAAGGCGTTGCGCTGCACGGTGATGTCCATGAGGCCCAACAGCGGTTGCCGGCGGTGAACGTCTTTCGAGAGAAAGATCGCCCCAGCGCACGTGCCCCACACGGCGCGGCTTGCGCCGAACTCGCGCAGAGGTTCCATTAATTCAAATTGCACCGCCAGTTTGCCAATCGTCGTGGACTCGCCGCCGGGGATGATGAGGCCGTCCAGGCCAGGCAGGTCGCGCGGCAGACGGACTTCGATTGCGTTGGCGCCGAGCCGCCGGAGTGTTTGAATGTGTTCGCTGAAAGCGCCTTGCAGGGCAAGGACGCCAATGTTCATCGTCGTCATTTCTTCAGAGAACCGGTTCCTGTATTCTTCAATGAGCCGGTTCCT
Source organism: Chloroflexota bacterium (assembly GCA_016197225.1). Taxonomy (NCBI): domain Bacteria; kingdom Bacillati; phylum Chloroflexota; species Chloroflexota bacterium. The sequence continues at coordinate 4,695 of JACPWC010000053.1, read as the reverse complement.
TTTTTCAGAGTGCCTGTATCCACTTCGCCGGGCAGGATGGCGCTTCGAGCGCGCTCGAACAGCCCCAGCACGGCATTCTGTAACAGAGTCACCTCGTCTATGTCGCCCACACGCCAGGCAATGCCGTTTTCATCTTTGGCGGTGGTAAGCAAGTTTCGGGGTTTGTACTCGTCCACAATGCTCACCCAAATTTCGGCCCTTTCGATAGAGATGTTTTTCTGGCGCGAAATGGTTTCGGCCCGCTTGTGAATCTTGGCCATGTCGAAAATCGAATCGAACCACCACGGGCTGTCGGAGGCAATGTCAATCAGGCCATACAGCTCCACCGAGTCAAGCTCGGTGCTGGGGGCGATGAGGGCGGCGCAGTAAGCCGGGTCGCCGCCCACCGTCCGCCGCCACCATTTCAACCCTTGCGGGGTGTCGAGCACTTCCCACTCATAGTCGCCCGGGTCGGCTCCAAACCGCCCGGCCAGGTTGACCGCTTCGTAGTGTGGCACGTAGGCGCGGGTGCGCGTCCAAACTGCCCTCGGTGCCACGAGCAACAACTGCGCCTCAGGAAACTTGGCGTGCCACCGGAACTTGTGCTTAGGCGACAGGTTGATGACTGTCCGCTTGTTCGAGGGCGGCGGAGTGGGCGGTTTCGATCCGAAAAGGCTGGTCATAGCAGTTCAAAAAACAGAAGCCGGTTCACCACCCCCTGCTTGCCAGCAATTCTGTGCTTGGAATGTCGGTAACCTGGCGGCCGACCATCGGCTCGCCCAGGTTACGACTCACTTCGGCGACAATGTGCGCGTCGCGGAAGTGGGTGGTGGCCTCGACAACGGCCTTGGCCCGCTTCGCCGGGTTGCCCGACTTGAAAATGCCCGACCCGACGAAAACGCCGTCTACGCCCAACTGCATCATCAGCGCCGCGTCGGCCGGGGTGGCGATGCCACCGGCGGCAAAGTTGACGACGGGCAGGCGGCCCAACTCTTTGGTCTCCTTCACCAGATCGTAAGGCGCGCCGATCTCTTTCGAGTAAGTGAACAGTTCTTCGTCGGCCATGGTTTGCAGTCGGCGAATCTCGCCCAGCACCGAGCGGGCGTGACGCACGGCTTCCACCACGTCGCCGGTTCCGGCTTCGCCTTTTGTGCGAATCATGGCCGCGCCTTCGGCGATGCGCCGCAGGGCCTCGCCCAGGTTGCGGCAACCGCACACGAACGGCACTTTGAACTCGTGCTTGTTCACGTGATGCGTCTCGTCGGCGGGCGTGAGCACTTCGGACTCGTCAATATAGTCAATGCCGAGCGCCTCCAGCACCTGCGCTTCTACAAAGTGGCCGATGCGGCACTTGGCCATTACCGGAATGCTCACCGAGTCCATGATGGCGAGAATGATCTCCGGGTCGCTCATGCGAGCCACGCCGCCGTGCGCCCGAATATCGGCTGGCACACGCTCCAGAGCCATCACTGCGCACGCCCCGGCGTCTTCGGCGATCTTCGCGTGTTCGGGCGTCACCACGTCCATGATCACGCCGCCTTTCAGCATTTGCGCCAGGCCGCGCTTGACGGCAACTGTTCCTGTCTGCTTCTCCATAAAACTACACCTCCGTTTCTAAAATGATTCTACCACGCAGGGCAAGAGGGGGCAATTAACGGCGGGCAGGGCGTAATCCAACGCTCAACATGACAGCGGCGGCCAATGCCAGGATCGCGCCGAAGAGGAATGGGGCGCCCGGGCCGAATCCGCTAAACGATCCGGCGCCCTGCCACAACAATCCGGCCGCGAAACTCGCCGGTAGAGCCGCCACCCCGACCACGGCATTGTACAGCCCATAAGCCGTTCCCCGCTGTTCCGGCGCAACCAGGTCGGCAATGAATGCTTTGCTCACGCCCTCGGTGAGGCCATAGTAGGCTCCATACAAGATGTACAGCCCGAAGACTTGCCAGCCTGCCCCGGCCAGCGCAAAGCCGAGATAGACCAAACCGTACACGGCCCAACCGGCGATGATGAGCCGTTGCCGACCAACACGGTCGGAGAGCCTGCCCGCCGGGCCGGAGAGAAGGGCGTACAAAATGTTGAACGAGAGGATCATCGTCATGATCGTCGAGACCGACATGCCGCGCTCCTGCGCCCGCAGAACCAGAAAGGCGTCGGACGAGTTGCCGAGGGTGAAGATGAGCACGACAAGCAGGAAGTACTTGAAGCGATTGTCGAAACCGGCCAGCGAGAGTTTGGGAAGCTTGCCGTCGGGCTTGAGCGGCACATCCTTGGCGCCGACGATGAGGGCCAGCACACCGAGGGCGGCCGGGACGATGCTGATGGCAACAAGCAGATGGAACGTGTTGGCTGAAAGTGTGACCCTGCCACGCTGGCTGAGGGTGACGGCGATCAGAGCGATGAGCAAGCCAAGCGCCGCGCCCGCCGTGTCACCGGCGCGGTGCAAACCGAACGCCAGCTCGCGCTGAGTTTCGTCAATCGAGTCGGCGATGAGGGCGTCGCGCGGCGAGTTGCGAATGCCTTTGCCTGTGCGGTCGGCCAGGCGCACCGCCAGCACCGCGCCCCAACTGTTGGCAATGAGCAGAAACGGCTTGGCTAACGCCGAGAGGCTGTAGCCGGCGACCGTGATCCACTTGCGACTGCGAAGCCTGTCGGAGAGCCAGCCGGAAAATAGCTTGAGCAGGCTGGCCGTTGTCTCGGCCAGTCCTTCGATTAAGCCGATGACATTCGTCCGCACGCCCAGTACGTTGGCCAGGAAGAGCGGCAGGAGGTAAACGATCATTTCGCTGGAAACGTCGGTGAGGAAGCTGGTGAGGGTGACGGCCCACACGTTGCGGGGGAGTTTTTTCATAGGAGCAAATCATACTCCCGTTTCGTAGGCTAAGCGTAGCGTTCCGACTCTTGACGGCGAGCGGGGAAATGCATACAATTCGGTCAATTAGTACAATTGATACAATTTGGAAGGGCGGTATGCTCATTCGTCTCGACCCGCGAAGCGGGGAACCCATCTACCTGCAAATCACGGCGCAAGTCAAACATCTGATTGCAACCGGCAATCTCAAGCCGAACGCTCAACTGCCCACCGTGCGCCAGCTTGCCATTGAACTGCGTCTCAACCCAAATACAGTCGCCAGGGCGTATACCCAGTTGGCCGAAGAAGGGGTGATCTCCACCCAACAGGGTCGCGGTACCTACGTGCTTGATCATCCCCCGCCCGCCGACCAGCGCAAATTGCGCCGCGAGAAGCTGATCGCGGTGACTGACTCGTTCTTGCGCGAAGTTGAGCGCCTGGGTTACACACCCGACGAACTTGAGAAGATGTGGAGCGACCGTTTTTCGGTCTGGCAACGGGCGCGAGTGAAAGGAAACTAACATGAAAACAAAATTTACAGGAACCGATCCGTTTCAAACTCGGCAGATCAATCCCGTGTCGTTTGCCCTGTTTCTGGTATTTATGGCCGGCAGTATCCTTGCCGCCATTGCGATGGATGGCCGGGTGAATGACTTCATCATTGGCGCGGTTGTGTTTGGGTCTATCACAACTGGGTTCTGCCTTCTGTTTGCCTTGAAGATCGCCAACCAGTGGGAGAAGGCGATGGTGTTACGCTTCGGCAAGTTCAGGGGCTTGCGCGGGCCGGGCCTGTTCTGGGTCGTGCCGCTCGTTGATACTATTCCGACCTGGATTGATCATCGCGTGACCGTCACGCCGTTCAATGCCGAGAAGACGCTAACTCGCGATACAGTTCCCGTTGATGTAGACGCCGTGCTGTTCTGGATAGTGTGGGATGCCGAAAAAGCGGCGCTGGAAGTGAAGGACTATCAGGCCGCCATCTCGTGGTCGGCCCAGACTGCCCTGCGCGACATCATCGGCAAGATGATGCTGGCCGACATTCTGGTAGGCCGCGAGGCGATTGACGCCGAATTGCAAAAGATCATTGACGAGCGCACCACGCCCTGGGGCATCACTGTGCAATCAGTGGAGATTCGGGACATCATCATCCCAGCGGTGCTGGAAGACGTGATGAGCCGCCAGGCTCAGGCCGAGCGCGAGCGACAGGCCCGCGTCATCCTCGGCGAGTCCGAGAAGCAGATCGCCGAAAGTTTTGCCGAGGCTTCCAAAGCGTATGCCAACAACCCGACTGCTTTGCATTTGCGGGCGATGAACATGCTCTTTGAAGGCTTGAAGGAAAAGGGCGCGCTGGTCATCGTCCCCTCGTCGGCAGTGGACACGATGAACCTGGGCGGGCTGAGCGGGATGGTGGCGCTGGCCAAGTCACAGGACGCCAAAGGGGACGCCGCCTCGTGACGGGCGACCGGCGTTCCATGTGAAACGTGGAGTTGACTATGCTGTACCTGATCTATCCTCTCAACGCTTTGCTAATGATGGCCCTGGGGGTCGGGTTGGGCCTGTTCTTGGCCCGGCGCCTCAATTTGCGCTGGGGGCTGTTCGGCGTAGGGGCGGTGACGTTTGTGGCTTCGCAGGTGGTTCACATTCCGCTCAACTACGGACTGACCTGGCTGTTTGCCAACCATGTCCTGCCCGGCCCGCCAGCCGAGTGGCAACTATTGTTCAATGTCACCGTCCTCGGCCTGACTGCCGGACTGTGCGAGGAGACGGCCCGCTACGCCGTTTACCGCTGGTGGATCAGGTCGGCGCGAACGTGGCGCGAGGCGCTGATGTTCGGGGCCGGGCATGGCGGCATCGAGGCCATTCTC
>JACPWC010000052.1 GCA_016197225.1 Chloroflexota bacterium | reverse complement strand
TCAACAACAAAATTAAAGTATTTCTACACGATTTATATACGTTCATATATAGATAATTTCTACTTATAATAGACTAGATAGATATATATTTGAATTCGCTTTTACATTTATATACGCGTGTGTAGCCGAAAAAAAACACACGACGAAGCTCTAGCACCGCTAGACCGTGGCGGGCACTGATGACCTTCATCGCCGGCAGCCAGACCTCAGTGTCCGCATAGACCTTGGTGTAGTCCTGCTCACTATTGATCGCGGGAAGGATCGCCGACATATTCCTAGACCTGAATGGTCGAAGCAGAACCAAGGCGGCCCACGATGGGCCGCCTCTGATCTTTGCCCCAATTTCTGCTAACGTCCCCGCGTTGCCGAACCCGCCGGCCTGGCGCACTGTTTGCGCCCCTCAGCAAACAGTGTGACGGGCCAAGGGTTGGGCGAAAGGAACGATAGTGACTGGAGCCGGCAACGCGGTGTTATACGAAGGCCGGCCTTGAGCAGGGCCACCGATGATCTATCGGCTGCAACATATTTAGCCGCGTGGGTGCATCGACCCTGCCAGTGCTGCCTCACCCTCTCGACGATACCGACGAAGGAACTCGCGCACTTGCCGATCCAACTCAACGGGATAGGCGAACCCAAGCCTGTGAGCGACATCCTCTCCCACGTCACGGAATATGGCCAGCGTCGCATCGAGCGCACGCCAGTTGTCCTCGATTGCACTCCCTGCGTATCCAGCCTGGAGCTGCTTCCACCGCTCGTCACTCATCCGCCATTGTAGACCCTTACCAAGCGATCGGAACTGCACGTTCCAGTCGGTGTCCAGGGCAATCTTCCATTCCAGAAGTCGCCTCAGATAGACCTGCTTCATGTCGTGGTCAAGGACCCACTTGGCCGGCATCGAGTCGCCGCGCATCAGATATTTCGCAACAGCCGGCGCATCGCTATAGAACTCCTCGACGAACCGCGCAAACGCCACTGCACTCGGTCTCGTTTGGGCAAACGCCATGAAGGTCGGGGCACTGAAGCCCGTTGCGAGATTGTCCTTGTCAACGAGCACCGAATAGCCAACATCAAGGCCAGCCGGGAGCTTCAGGGTCTGCCCAACCCGGCGCGCCTTCTCGACGGGCCAAAGCGTGAAATCAATCCGCAATCCACTTTTGTACTGTATGACGTTGGCAAAGATCTCAAGTCCAGTCTCCTGGTCCGCGTAGAGGGCGTCCCAGTAGGTCACTAGAACGACACCAAAGTCGCCTATCCAGGCTCGGTCCGCATGAAACGGATGGACATCTCGAACTACCAGAACGACATCGAAATCTGACAACGCATCGTACGATCCTGGCGGTCCGACCCTGTTACCGGTCAGAAGTACGGCACGCACTGCCTCCTTGTCAGCAGCCCACTTCTGCAGCTTCTCGATCGTTCCCTCATTCCACTGCGCATCGGCGGTTGAGTGCATGCGCGAATCCCTTTTTACGTCGCGTGGCAAGCTCGTCTTTGCTTCTTAGCGGCGCAAATGCGCCGCCTCTTTTGCTTTTGCCGGCTTTCGTATAACGTTTCGGGTTGCCGAACCCGCCGGGCTGGCGCGGCGTTTGCCGCTCCTGGCAAACGGCGTGACAGACC
>JACPWC010000051.1 GCA_016197225.1 Chloroflexota bacterium | reverse complement strand
AGATAAAAGCACATATCATGTGTATATATTGAAAAGAATTTTTGGGGGAGTTTTGTTTTTTAAGCGAATTTGGTTGTTTGTTGCGGTTAATTAGGAGATTAATGCCAATCCGGACGCGACGGGCGTTTGCAATGACAGTGTGGTTTTAATGAGCGATGCGCTCGTCTATAACCCGCCAATCCAGGCATTTTACGGGCTGCAAATTTCAGACATTAACGGTAATGTGGCCGGCTGGCCTGGCAACTCTTATTTCATTGATGTGGATGGCAATACGGGGAACGATCCGTTTGACAAAACCCTTTTCGGCGATGTGGACGTGTGCAACATGCTTTGCACACAGAACACGTACTCGATTGGCAATCGTATCTGGCTGGACAACGGCTCGGGCGGAGGCACCGCTGGCGATGGCATGCAGAACGGCGTTGAGCCGGGCATCGGCGGTGTTTCAGTCAGTCTATTCATTGATGCCGACGGGGACGGCGCGCCGGATACGCCGGGAACGCCGGTGGCGACAGTGACGACCGATAGCAATGGCTATTACCGTTTTGACAGTGTCGCCCTTGGCAAATACGTGGTGCGGGTCAATCCGTCCAACTTCAGCGGCGCGGGCGGTCGTCAGCGGGACGAATCAAAACGATCAAAAAGACAATGGCGTGGACAACGCCACACCTGCCGCCAACGGCATTCTGTCGGGGACGAATGATTTGGCGGCAAAGGTCATTCCCACCACGGAAACCGACAACCAGACGCCGGGCACTTACGGCGCGGGTTCGACCACGGGTACTGAAGCCATCAATGCCCTTACCGACCTGACAATAGACTTTGGCTTCAATCCGCCGATGACAATGAACCTGGGCAATCTGGTTTGGAAAGACCTGGACGCCGACGGAATCCGCGACACGGTCAGCCCGAACGAACCAGGCATTGACGGCGTCAAAGTGGTGCTGTGGCTGGACAACGGCGACAACACGTTCAACTCGGCGACCGACACGATGGTGGCGATGCAGAACACTGCTGGCGGCGGAGCTTACAACTTCACCGGTCTGGTTCCGGGCAACTACTTCGTGCAGGTTGATGCGTCGAACTTCGGCGCTGGCGTGCTCGGCGCTTGTTTGAGTTCGCCCGGCAACGACGCCGGAGACGCGACGGACAACAACGACAACGGCGTAGACAATCCGACGCCGACAACTGGCGGAGTGGTCAGCGTGCTGATTCCGTTGATCGGCCAGAGCGAGCCTACGAACGACGGCGACGGCAACAACGGAAACCTGACGATTGACTTCGGGTTCTATCCGCCGATGAACCTGGGCAATCTGGTTTGGAAAGACCTGGATGCTGACGGCGTCCGCGACACCGTCAGCCCGAATGAACCAGGCATTGACGGCGTCAAAGTCGTGTTGTGGCTGGACAACGGCGACAACACGTTCAACTCCGCGACCGACACGATGGTGGCGATGCAGAACACTGCTGGCGGCGGAGCTTACAACTTCAGCGGTCTGGTTCCGGGCACCTACTTCGTGCAGGTTGATGCGTCGAACTTCGGCGCAGGCGTGCT
>JACPWC010000050.1 GCA_016197225.1 Chloroflexota bacterium | reverse complement strand
GTCCGAGATTTCAAAACCGCCTGTCGTGGGATTGGTCGGCCTCGTTGGGCGAGTCGGTTTCTGTTGTTTGATTGGTGTTTTCACAGTCTTGGGCATTTGGCAACTGTATCAGCAAAGGGGTCTTTAGGATAGGTTCTAAGGCCAAGCAAAGCAATTTCGGCAAAGCGAAACGCGGGCCTTTGATTGAAGAAGCGCCACGACAGCAAGCTGTCAAAAAAATACATCAGGAGCAATTCGACGCAAATTACTACTACCCCTGCCAAAATTATGTGCCAGTTCTGGCTTAGCCACTTTCTTATTCGTTCTCGCCCATTGTTCATTGTCTCATTATTCATTTCCCATTCCCCGCCCGCTCTTTCACTGCTAAAAACTCACAGTGATATAATCGCCTTCAAATAAGAGGAACACCATGTCTCAATCGCCGTCAGTAAAAATCGAAATTCCCAAAGACAAACTGGCCGAGTTCTGCCGCCGCTGGGAGATTGCGGAGTTCGCTATTTTCGGCTCAGTCTTGCGCGCCGATTTTCGCCCGGACAGCGACATTGATGTGCTGGTCACATTTGCGCCAGAAGCCAAGTGGGGGCTGTTTGCGCTGGTAGAGATGGAAAACGAACTTAAGAGCATCTTAGGGCGAGAAGTGGATTTGGTGAGCCGCCGCGGACTTGAGGCCAGTCGTAATTATATCCGCCGCAAAGCCATTCTCAACTCGGCGCAGGTGATTCATGTCGCGTGATACTGCCCATCTGCTCGACATCCTCGAAGCCGCCCGTCTGGCAGGTTCATATGTCGAAGGCAAAACCGAAGCCGAGTTTCTTGCGGATACTCTTGCCCAGGATGCCGTGATCCGCCGCCTGGAGATTATCGGCGAAGCGGCGCGTCGCCTCTCGGATGAAGGGTTCATTGTCTCATTGTTCATTTCTCATTCCCCGTCCACTCCCTCACCGCCTCATAAATCGCCCTCGGCGTGAAGTCCGGCGTCACAAAAGCATAATAATCGCCGTAAGTGTAGAGCGGGGCCGGGAAGCGAAAGGCCCAGGTACAAACGGTTTGCACACCAGGCCAGTTTTCTTCGGCCCAAGCGTAAGCGCCGATTGTGTAATCAATCCGCGCGCCCGGCCTCACCGCCCGGCTCCAGCGCGGCGAGTCGTTCCAGCCAGATTCGGTGATCATGATCGGCTTGCCGCCATCGCTGTTCTTCGCCATAATCTCGCGCACCAACTCGACACGTCGGAAGTTGAGCAAGTCAGGCGCGGGCGGCTCGTCGGGCGGGTAGCCCAGGCCGTAGGCGTGAACCGAGAGAATGTCGTAGGCCTCGGCAAAACCGGCGTCGTACATTCTCTGCAAGTACAGCAAATCATTCATGCCCCAGGGTGAGCCTTCTGGCTCCAGTGTCGGGGCCAGTGCGCCGGCTAATACTTGCACTTCAGGGTCTGCCGCCTTCGCCGCCTCGTAAGCCAGCTTCAGCATCGCCACGTAGCCTGCGGGGTCAACCTGCCGGTAGCCCCACTCCAGTGACAGATTCGGCTCGTTCCAGATGATGATATGGTTGATCCGGCCACGATAACGCTCGACGAACTTGCTCACGTAGTTGGCAAAGTCGTCGTAATGGTCTTCGTCGAGATAAGTGTCGGTCGTCTCCTGCACGCCTGGCTTTGGTCTGGCCCAGGCCGGAACCAGGCCCAACCGGGCAATGACGGTCAACCCTTGAGCCTCGGCGTGGTCAACCACCATGTCGGCGTGTGAAAAGTCGAAGTCGCCCCTCGCCCCTTCGTAATACGCCCACGGGAAATATTCGACAATCCACGGCGCGCCCATCTCGCGCACCATCATCAGCGTGCGCTGAATCTTCCACTCCTCCACTTCGTCCGTCAGCCGGGTGTGGACGCACACGTTTGGGCGCAACGTCGTCACCGTCTGTGGCTCGCCAATCACAATCAGCGGTTGCGGCACGGTCGGCATCCGCAACATCGCCCACAGCATCAACCCTCGCCCCAGCCATGGCAAAACTTGTTTCCATGAAATTCGCATTCCGCGATTATACTCACTACCGATTTTAGATTTTGGATTGCGGATTGAATATGCGCTTTCTCTCTTTCGTCCTTCGTCTTTCGTCCCTCGTCATCCTAGCCGCTTGCGCCCAACCACCCAACCACCCAACACCCCAACCACCAGCCATCGAAGCCACACCAACTCTGCTCGGCACCGTCCACCCGCTCACTCGCACGCCGCCCACGGCCACGCCCGTGCCCGACACCTGCCTCTTTCGCACCGACGCCAAAACCGAAATTGGGCTGTATCGTTTCGACTGGCAGAACTTCACCTTCGTCATTGACACCAAGATTGGGCCAGTGATTATTGATGGGCCTCGGACTCTGACTCCCGGCCCGCGCCAACTCATTTTGATCCACAACGCTCAACTTTCCTCGTCGTTCGGCGTCACCGTTAACTTTGATGCAGGCGGCACGCTCGTTTACGACCCGGCGAACGGCGCGCAGGAAATTCGTGATGCCGGCGGCAGTGTGATCAGCCAAAGCCTCGGCGACCCGCTCGGCGACGCCAACGGCCTGCCGGCCTATCTCGACATTGTGCGTGTCGAGCGCGCCTTTGGCTATTACCCCACCAGCACCGTGCGCGTCTATCTTGGCGGCGTGCGCGCCGCGTCGCAAATCTGGACGTTTCAAAATGTGATAGTGACTCTCGGCGATGACACGTTCACCCGCCAAAGTTTTGCCGATGGTAAAATCGTGGTGTCAGCCGTCAACTCGCGTGGGCGGCCCGTTGACTGGCCCGGCCCGGCCACCGCCGAAGATAACGTCGTCACCTTTGCCCTGCAAACCGGCGTGGATCAGCCGGTGGGGGCCGCCACCGCCACCAGCGGCGGCGAGGGCGACACCGCCGGCCCGTTTCCAGTCGAAACAATGAAAATCTTTTGGGAAGCGGCGAAGAAGTTTTGCCCGTGAGTCGGCTATAATTGCTCTGGAGAAAATCTCATGATCACGCTGGATTTTCAACAAGTCCTCACAGCCGCTCGCCAACTACCAAAACGTTCACAACTGAAGCTGGCTTCCGCGCTCCTCAAAGAGGCTGATGCGCCCGCGCCACAACTGGAGCCTCTTCGCGGGCTGAACGAAGCCGAGCTTCGAGCGTTAGCCGAATCGGTGTTGGCTCCCCGCCATGCCAAACGGCTCAAGCAACTTTTGAAATTGAATCGGGAAAAGCAACTGTCGCGCCCGCTCAAAGCGGAACTAGATGATTTGCTGGCAGAGAGCGATCAGATCGCGCTCTTGAAGGCCAAAGCCTACTACATGCTTGGTTTGCATGCGCGCTAACCCATCTGACTTTCAACGGATCATTCAAACGGAAAACGGATGCCGACACTCGCTCTATCCGTTTTTCCGTTTCTTATCCGATGAAAACAAGGGTTGTGCATTTGATTAGCCCAGGAGATTTTATGCTCAACAAAGCCCAAACCCTCAAACCCCGCCTCATCGAACTTCGCCGCACCATCCACCGCAACCCCGAACTCGGCTTCGACGTTTTCAAGACCGCCGACCTCGTGGCCCGCACGCTGGGTGAGTTGGGCGTTGAATGTCAAACCGGAGTCGGCAAGACCGGCGTCGTCGGCTACATCGGCGACGGCGACGGCCCGGTGGTCGCCATCCGCGCCGACATGGACGCCCTGCCGATTTTGGAAGCCAACGAGGTCGAATACAAATCGCAGAACCCGGGCAAGATGCACGCCTGCGGCCACGACGCGCACACGACGATGCTGTTGGGCGTGGCGATGCTGTTGGCGAAAGAAAAACTTCCCGGTCAAATCCGGCTGATCTTTCAGCCCTCGGAAGAAATCGCCGACGACGAAGGCATCAGCGGCGCGCCGCGCATGATTGACGACGGGGCGATGAAGGGCGTGGATTCGGTGATTGCCCTGCACGTGGACGGTACGCTCGATGCCGGTCAGATCAGTGTGGACTCCGGCAAAGTAAGCGGCGCGGTGGACTCGTTCCGGGCGTGGATCAAGGGCAAGGGCGGCCACGGCGCTCACCCCAACCTGGCCAACGATCCAATCTGGCTGACCACGCAAGTGCTGAACGCGATGTATGCCGTGCCCTCGCGCCGGATCGATCCGTTTCAGCCGTCGGTGTTATCGTTAGGCGTGATTCAAGGGGGCGCCGCCTCCAACGTCATCCCGCACGAAATTTACATCGAAGGCACGCTGCGAAGTATGGACGACACGGTGCGCGAGCGGTTGATTGACGAAGTGAAGCGGTGCCTGGAGATTGCCCGCGCTCTGGGCGGCGATTATAAGCTGGACATCGAGCGCGGCTACCCCTCGATGATTAACGATGCCGAAGTTGTTGACCAGATTCGCCAGGCAAGCGCTGACCTGCTGGGCGAAAACGGTCTGGGCAAATCGAAGCGCACTTTGGGCGCAGAAGACTTCAGCTACATGACCCGCCTCGCGCCGGGCGCAATGTTCAGCCTGGGCACTAAGGAGCCTGGCGGCGAGCCGCACTATGTTCACACACCGGACTGGGACATAGACGAAGATGCGCTTCCGGTCGGCACAGCCATGTTGGCCGAGACGGCCCTGCGGTTGCTCAAAGCCAAAATAAGCTCTCAATCCATCACCCACCTAATGGAGAAATCATGAAATCTCGCCTTCATACCATCGTCCGTTTGTCATCAGTCCTGCTCGTGCTGGTCCTGTCGTTGAGCAACGTCTACGTTGCCGGGGCCACTTTGGGCTGGGTAGGCAGTATGTTCCCGGCTGGCGGTTCGTCAAACACCATCACCAGCGGCGGCTCATTCACCGTGTACGTCCAGGTTTACAAAGCCGGCGTCACCGAAGCGCCGGGGCAAGGAGCCAACATCACCTGCTCTCTTCACTGGGGAACCGTCCCTTACTTCGGCGGCACATGGAGCAACACCACCGACACGCCGATGACGTTCAACACCCAGGTCGGCAACAACGACGAATACAAAGGCACGGTCACGCCGGGCGTCGGCCTCTACGAATTCACCGCCTTCTGCACCGACACCACCGACAGCACCACGATGTATGCATGGACGACTTGAGCGCGACGCCGAGCATTCGTTTATGGAATGATCGAACCGACGCTGAAACTATCGCCTCGCTCACCTTCGACAGCCACAGCAGTGACGCCACGCTCGGCGGCGTCACCAATTGGAAATACGATCTGGCCGTCGGCGCATCGCCCACCATTCATTACTACGTCTTCAAGGCAACGGATGGAACAGCCGCCGCCTTCTATCGTGATGACGATCCCAAGTTTTACGGCGGCGGCTACGGCGTGGGTGAAGCCAACCAAACGACGGCTTACAACAACTCGTACCAGGTCACCGTTTACGACCCGGCCTTCGCCGTGCCGGAATGGATGCAACGCGGCATCGTCTACCAAATCTTCCCCGACCGCTTCCGCGACGGGAACTCTGGCAATAACCCGCCTGCCGGGCGCTTCTCATACAACACGCCGGGCGGCTCCATCGTGCGCTCCAACCAGGCCAATTGGAACTACACGCTCTGCGACCCGCGCAACACGTACGTGCCCTCGTGTGATAGCAAATATGGCGACAACTTCTACGGCGGCGACCTGGCCGGAATCACGCAAAAGGTCAACGAGGGTTATTTCGACACCCTCGGCGTCACCGTCCTCTACCTCAACCCCATCTTCCGCTCGCCGTCGAATCACAAATACGACACCGCCGATTACATGGTCATTGACCCGGACTTCGGCACGCTGGCCGACTTCCAGAGTCTGGCTTCCGCCGCCAACGCCCACGGCATCAAGATCATCCTCGACGGCGTGTTCAACCACACCTCGTCGGACAGCAAGTACTTTGATCGCTACAGCCGCTACGATGCGGCGGGCAACCTCACCAGCCCCGCCGGCCCCGGGGTTGACGACAACAGCGGCGCGTGTGAGGCCGCCGCTTCCAGCTTCTACTCATGGTTCTACTTCCCCGACACGGGCAACCCCGGCAAAGATGGCACAACCGTCGTCTATTGCAACAACGACTCGCCGCAATCTTACGAAGCCTGGTACGGCTACTCGTCCCTGCCGAAACTGCAAGCCAACATCACCGCCGTTCGCAACTTGATCTGGGCCAACGGTTTGAATTCAGTCGGCCCGTATTGGACTCAGCAGGGCGCGTGGGGCTGGCGTTTCGACGTAGGCGCGGACGTGGACTGCGGCCTGACTTGCGCCCCGAGCAACGATTACTGGGAAGGCTTCCGCGCCGCCGTGCGCGACAGCGGCGTGACCGGCAAGAGTGATGTGATCACCCTCGGCGAAGAATGGGGCGACGCCAGCGGCTGGTTGCTGGGCAGTGAGTGGGATAGCGTGATGAACTACCGCTTCCGCTCGGCGGTGATGAGCTGGCTGTTCACCGGCTGTTCGGGCAACGGCTGCACCGGCGGCACGTCGTTCGACGACAACGACAGCAACGGCGGCAGTTCCAGCGGCTCGATCAGCTACATCAGTCCGTCGCAGTTCAACGCCCGCCTGCGCTCCATTGCCGAAGATTATCCGCCGATGGCGCTCAAGGCCATGATGAATCTCGAAGGCTCGCACGACACCAACCGCATCCGCTTCCTGCTCAAGAAGAGCAACAACGACAACGACAGCGCCGCTCAACAGCGGATGAAAGAGTTGTGGATATTCGCCTTCACTTACGCCGGCGCGCCCACGCTTTACTACGGCGACGAGATCGGCCTCAGCCACGACGGGGTGTTCTCCGGCGGCAAGTGGGAAGACGATCCTTACAACCGCGCGCCCTTCCCCTGGCCCGACGCCAGTGGCAGTTCCTACACCGCCGTCACCGGCCTGCAAAGCTTCGCCCGCCAAATGGCGAGCCTGCGCTTGAGCTACCGCGCCCTGCAAGACGGCGACGCGCAACATGGCCTGATCATTGACGACGCCAACAAGCTTTACGGCTTCGCCCGCACCAACGGCTCACAGACCGCCCTCATCGCCCTCAACCGCGACGGCGCGGCCCATACCGCAACCTTCACCGGCCTCAACGCTTCGCCCTACAACCTGCCCGACGGCACGGTGCTGGTGGATGGACTCACTGGAAGCACCTTTACAGTGTCCGGCGGTTTGGTCAGTGTGACGGTGAACCCGACGTGGGGTGTGGTCTTGCTGGAACAAACCAAAGTTGAAACGCCGTCCGCCATCTCAGGGTTGACCGTCACTGTCCCCGGCAACGACGTTCTGCTCAAGTGGACTCCGGTGACCACCGACACCGGCGCTGGCCGCGAACTGCCGACGACCTATGAGATTCACCGAAGCACCTCGTCGTCGTTCACGCCCGGCCCCGGCGCGCTCATCGCCTCCATCAACCCCTCGAACTTCGGCAACGCCAACAACCAGCAGACCTACACCGACGTAGGCGCGGCCAGTACCGCCTACTACTACATCGTGCTGGCCAAAAACTCTGCCGGCAAAGTCTCTGCCGCGCACACCGCCGTGCCTTCGTGGCTCACCATCACCGTCAACGTCATCGCCACAGAAGACGGATACGTTCTTGAGTCGACCGAGACTTCAAATGTTGGCGGTTCGATTTCAAGCACGGCCACGACGACGCGCGTTGGTGATGACGCCGCCGACAAACAGTACAAGACGATCCTGAGTTTCGATACCGGCACGCCCCTGCCCGACAACGCCACCGTCCGAAGCGCCGAAGTGCGAATGCAACGGGCCAGTGTCACCGGCACCACACCTTTCAACACACATGGCACGCTGTGGGCAGATATTGTCACGGGCGCGTACAGCGGCAGTAACACACTACAAACCGGCGACTTCCAGGCCGCCTCCACCACCACCCAAGTCGCCAGCATGAGCAACCCGGCCAGCAACGGCCAGTGGTCGAGCGGCTTTCTCAACAGCACCGGCAACGCCGCCGTCAACCGAGCCGGCCGGACGCAGTTCAAGATTTATTTCAACCTGGACGACAACGACGACCTCGGCTCAGACTACATGAGCTTCAACACTGGCAACCATGCCACCTCGTCGAGCAGGCCGGTGCTTGTCCTTTACTACACCGTGCCGTAAGCCGCCAGAATCAAAACGGGGCCATCATGATGATGGCCCTGTTAGTTTTTATTGAAGAGTTCGCGCTCCCAGGCGCGAACGGGCCGCATCCGGTCAAATACTTGCGCCCCTCCCCGCCAACTCCACAAACACATCCTCCAGCGTCGGCTCGGCCTCTTCAACCGTGGCCGTAATGCCGCGCCCGGCCAACGCCGCTTGCAGACTCGCGGCGGTGTGAGCGTTGCCAAGCGTGATCGCATGAAGATAATCGCCCAGCAAACCGGCGCGATGAACTCCGGGGGTCGCCGTCAACGCATCCAACGCCGGAATCAGGGGGTCGGCCAGAACATTCCAGGCCGGCCCTTTGAGTTGCGAAGCCTTGAGCGCGCTCGGCGTGTCCATTGCCATCAACTTGCCGTTGTACATGATGCCCAGCCGCCCGCAATGCTCAGCCTCGTCCATGTAATGG
Organism: Chloroflexota bacterium; assembly: GCA_016197225.1. Taxonomy (NCBI): domain Bacteria; kingdom Bacillati; phylum Chloroflexota; species Chloroflexota bacterium. The sequence goes on along the minus strand of JACPWC010000050.1, from coordinate 4,526 downwards.
GTGCTGACAAAAACAGTCGCCCCCTGCTCCGCCAGCGTGTAAATCAAATCCCAGAACTCGCGCCGGGCCGAGGGGTCAACGCCGCTCGTCGGCTCGTCGAGGAACAAAAGTTGGGGGTTGTGAATCAGGGCAATACCTAGAGCGAGTCGTTGCCGCCAGCCGCCGGAAAGTTCGCCGGCCCGTTCGTTTTCACGCCCGGCGAGTCCGATCAACGCCAGCACCTCTTTCACTCGCGGGCGGTATTGCTCCGGCCTCATGCCATACACGCCGGCGTAGAACACCAAATTCTCGCGCACCGTCAGGTCTTCGTAGAGCGCAAACTTCTGGCTCATGTAACCCACAAGCGGGCGGATCGATTCGGCCTGCTTGCGAATGTCGTAACCCAGCACTTTGGCCTCGCCCGCCGTTGGCTGGAGCAAGCCGAGCAACATCCGCATTGTCGTCGTCTTGCCGCTTCCGTTCGGCCCCAGGTAGCCCACCACCTCGCCGCGCCCAATTTCAAACGACACGCCGTCAACGGCGGTGAAGTCGCCGAACTTCTTAGTGAGCTTGTGAACTTCGATGGTAACGTCTGACATGGCTTCAATTCCAGGGCCACATGGGAAATGACATTTCCTTCGTTTCCCTGATTTCCTTTTTCGGGTCTCCCGGCTTTAACGGGAAATGGGACGCAGATTTGCGCAGATGAACGCAGATTTTTCTTTTTTATCAGCGAAAATCAGCGCACGAAGCGTCTGCGTCCCAAATTTCTTTTCACGTTAAACTTGGTAGAGCCCCTTTTTCAAGTTTGGGCCGCCAGCAACGAAATGAACGCATCTTCCAAACTGGGCAGGATCGGGCGCAGGCGATCCACCTTGACTCCGGCCTGACTCAGCGCGCCCGGCAATCGCGCCAGCGGCCCCTCGGTTTGGCCGACTCTCAAGTGGAAACGGTCGCCAAAGGCCAGAGCGTCTTCCACGTCCGGGTCGGCCAAACACACCTGGCGCGCTTTGTCTTTCGGGTGCGCGGTCAGTTCCAGCACCCGCCCGTTCATGCCCGCCGTCAATTCACGCGGCGCGCCCTGCCTGAGAAGGCGGCCTCGATACATGAAGCCCAGCCGGTTGCATCGGGCCGCTTCGTCCATGTAAGGCGTGCTGACGATGACGGCCACGCCTTCCTCAGTCAGCAGGCGAATGATCAACTGCCAGAAGTCCTGCCGGGTAATCGGATCAACGCCGCCGGTTGGCTCGTCGAGCAAAAGCACCTGTGGGCGATGAACAAGAGCGGTCGCCAGCCCCAGCTTCTGCTTCATGCCGCCCGACATATTGCCCGCCAGCCGATCCTCAAACCCGGCCAGGCCGACGAACTTGAACAGTTCGGCGGCGCGCTCTTCAAACGCTTTGCCTCTCAGGCCGCGCACTTCGCCAAAGAAGCGCAAGTTCTCCAGCGCCGTCAGGTCACTGTACAGGCTGAAGCGTTGGGCCAGGTAGCCGATCACCGCCCGCGCTTCTTCACCCTGTTTGCTCAGATCGCGCCCGCCGATAGACACCGAGCCGCTGTCAAGCCTCAACGCGCCGACGAGCAGGCGCATCGTCGTCGTCTTGCCGGCGCCGTCCGGCCCCACCAGGCCATACGCTTCCCCGGCAGAGACGGCTAAACTTACGCCGTCCACCGCTTTGGTGTCGCCGAAACGTTTTTGTAAGCCGCGCGCGTCAACGAGAGTCGTCATGGAAAGTCAAAGGAAATAAGGGAAATGAGGGAAGCGATGGCGTTTCCTGCATTTCCTTGCTTTCCCTTATTTCCCGAATGCTACGTCCGCGGGCAGCCCCGGTTTCAGTTTTCCTTCGGGGTTGTCAATCGAAAGTTTGACGGCGAACACGGTTGTCTTGCGGCCTTCGGCAGTTTGCACGTTGCGCGGCGTGAACTCGGCTTTGTCGGCAATGTGGACGACGGTGGCAGTGAAGGAGTCGTTTGGGAATGAGTCCACGGTGACGGTTGCCGTCTGGCCGAGCTTGATGCCGCCGTAACGATCTTCCGGAGCGTAAACGGTGATCTGTAATTGACTCAAATCGGCAACGACGAGCATGGTAGCGCCGGGCAATACCACCGAGCCGGGTTCGACGGCGCGCGACAACACCACGCCGTCGGCAGGGGCAGTGATCGTCAGCCGGCCGATTTGCACGTCCAGCACGGCAAGGGCGGCCTGGGCCGCGTCTGCTTGCGCCTGCGCTGCGCCGGCTTGCGCCTGAGCCGCCTCGGCCTGCGCCTTAACCGCTTCAATTTGTTTGGGGTTGGCCCCGGCCTTCATCAAGTCGTACTGCGCTTGCGCGTTGGCTAAGGTGGCCTTTGCCTGATCGAGTTGCTGTTTGAGGGATTTGCCGCTGGCCGAGTCCTGGGCCGCCTCTGATAGATCGTCGTAAGTCTCCTGCAAAGCGTCCACCGCAAGCTGGGCTTTGTCTACGACGGTTTGGGCGACGGCTAGTTGTTCGACGGTGGGGCCGGACTCGAGCAGGGCAACGTTGGCGGCGGCGGCCTGAGCGGCGGCTTTTGCCGCCGACACGGCGTTGTTGGCGGCGGCGAGGGCGGCTTCGGCCTGGGCGCGCTGGGCGCGAAGCAGAGAAGCGTCGAGGGAGACCAACGTTTGACCGGCAGTGACGGCGTCCCCTTCGTCGGCAGTCACTTCAATTACCCGTCCGGCGATTTCCGGGGCGATGATGTATTCAGTCGTCTCAATCGTGCCTGAAGCTTGCAGTTCGTTGGTCTGGGCCGAGGCGCGGCCATTGAACCACCAGTAGGCGAGGCCGGCGATGGCGACCAGGAGGATGACGGGGATGACACGGCGAGGGTTGGGATGCATGATAATCTCCTTGTGGAGATTAGAGGATTGGAGAATTCTCTGTTCCTCTAAATCTCTGGTTTTCAGTCGAGGCGCTTGCGGAAGCGAAGCGCGGCGGCGCCCATGATGACGGTGGCAAAGATGCTGAGGGCGACGATCTCCGGCACGAGCGCTTCTGCTCCCACGCCTTTGAGGATGACGCCGCGCACGATGATCAGAAAATAGCGGAGCGGCACGGCGTAGCTAATCCACTGAAGCGCCCGGGGCATGGCCGCCAGCGGGAAGAAGAAGCCCGAAAGAAAAATGGTGGGCAACATGGTGAACATGGCGGAAAGTATGGCTTCTTGCTGTGTGTTCGATATGGTCGAGATGAACAGGCCGATGCCAAGTGTCGTCACGAGGAAGAGCGCGGCCAGCAAAAGCAGCAGCGGGATACTGCCGTTGATCGGCACGCCGAAGATCAGCACCCCCGCCACCAGAATTTCGACGGTGTCAATGAAAGCAATCATGACGTAGGGAGCGAGTTTGCCCACCACGAGTTCCCAGGCGCGGATCGGAGTCACGATCAGTTGCTCGATGGTGCCGCGCTCGCGCTCGCGGACGATGGCGGTGGCAGTGAGGATGGTGGTGAGGAATTGTAGAATGATGCCGATCATGGCCGGGATCATGTAATAGGCGCTGACCAGATCGGGGTTGTACCAAACCTGAGTGCGGACTTCTATCGGCAGCCGGAATGCGCCGCCCTGCCCGCGCGCGGCCAGCCGTTCAATGGCAAGGGTGGTGGCTTTCGATTGGCCGATGAGGTTGGCGGCGGCCAGCGCAGTTCCGGCAACAGTGGGATCGGAGCCGTCAATGATAAAGGCGACTTGCGTCGTGCGGCCACTGGCAAGCTGGCGGGCGTAGTCGGGCGGGATGATGATGGCCGCCCGGGCTTTGCCCGTGTCAATGAGCCGGCGGATGTCTTCTTCGTTGTTCACGTCGTAATCCAGGTGAAAGTAATCAGCGGCGCGGTAGGCGTCGAGCAACGCCCGCGAGGCCGGAGATTTGTCCTGATCGAAGACAACCAGGGCTATGTTGCGCACATCGTTGGTGGCCGCGTATCCCAAGAGGAACAACTGAATCACCGGCATGAGGAACGTCAGCGCCAGCGTGCGCGGGTCACGAATGATCTGAATAAACTCTTTGCGGATCAGGGAGAACAGTCGGGTATTGAGCATCAGGCCTCCGGTTCGAGTACGCCGCGCAGGTAGATATCAATCATGCCGTCAAACCAGTCCAATTCTATATTTTTGAAAACCGGGACATTCTTCAACACCATTTCGGTCATGAGATAACCGACGAAGGTGGCAAACAACATGCGGAGCATGATTGGCGGCGGGATGTGGCGCAGTTTGCCCCGCCGCTCAACAAGCCGCTGAACAAAGGCGAGCATGGCAGGCATCAACTTTTCGGCCAGGGCCGCCAGGTGGCGGCCCTGAAACTCGACCAGCTCGATGAAGATCAGCGGCAGGAGTTTCGTCTCGCTTCCTTCTATTTCGTTTTTAACTCGCCAGGCGGCGTCGTGCATGAACAGTTCGACGGTCTCGCCCTCGGTCTTTTCCAGCGCCGGGAGAACAGTGTGATAAGGGTGGTAGGCGTCGAGCACGGCGGCAAAGATTTCGTCTTTGCCGGCAAAGTGGTTGTAGATGCCGCCCAGGGCCAGGCCGGCGCT
>JACPWC010000049.1 GCA_016197225.1 Chloroflexota bacterium | reverse complement strand
CCAAGGTCAACAAGATCACCGTCGACTGACAACCCTCACTTGCCGAGGTAGCTCGCGAAGAACGCGCGGGCGCGCGCCTCGGCGTCGGGTGCGGCGGAGGGATCGTAGCCTGCTGCCGCCTGAGTACCGGACGGAGGCGTGGCTGGGCGTTCACATTCCAGGTCTGGGTGTGTTGCTGACCCTGCTGATCGTGTTCATCACCGGCGTGTTCGGCGCGAACATCATCGGCGCGCGCCTGGTGAACTTCTGGCACGAAGTCCTGCATCGCATTCCGGCCTCGGCGATGCGCTTCATGCGCTCGATCTCGGTTTGTTGTTTGAGGCTGATGAGGGGCCGGATGTGCAAACATCCGGCTGAGGCGTGAGCATAGTAGCCCGACGACACGCCCTCTTCGGCGAAGATGCGTTCCACCTCGCGGACGTATTCGCCCAGGCACTCCACCGGCACAGCCACATCTTCCATGAAGGCTAGCGGCTTGGCCTCGCCGCGCACCGACATGAGCAGGCCTAGCCCCACTTTACGTACGCCCCACACCCGGCCCTGCTCCTCAACCGTGATGGCGCGAACAATGGTGGGCGCGAGTTTGCGCGCTTCGAGGGCTTCCACTTTGGCAATGAGTTCAGAATCGGTCTCGCCGTAGAACTCGACGATGAGGACGGCGGCGGGATGGCCCTGCACCCAGGTGAGCAAACGCGCATAAGACGGAACTTCACGCGTGAGATCAATCATCATCTTGTCAATCAACTCGATGGCCGAGGGTTTGGACTCGAGGATGGCCGGGGTCGCGTCGGCGGCGGCGGCGATGGAGTCGAAGTGCAGGATGCACAGGGCCGTCTTCTTCGGGCGCGGCACGAGGTTGAGTTTGACGCGGGTGAGCACGGCCAGCGTGCCTTCACTGCCGGCCAAAAGTTTGGCCAGGTTGGCGGAACTCGAAGATGGATAAGGTCGATCATCGGGCCAGCCGTGAGGTTTGGCGGCGACGTGAGGCACGAGATAGTTGAGCGAGTAACCCGACGAGCGCCGCCACGTTTTGGGATAGCGATTGCGAATCGTCTCGCGGTTTCGGGCGACGACGGCGGACACGGCAGAGGAAAGGTTGGGCGGCGAAGACGTTTCCCCAAAGGAGGCGGCTGAACCGTCAGCCAGAATCACATCGGCGGAAATTAAATGATCGGCGGTCATTCCGTACAACACCGAGTGGGCGCCGGTGGAGTTGTTGGATACCATGCCGCCGAGGGTGGCCCGGTTCGACGAGGCCGGGTCGGTGCCGACCATGAGGCCATATTGTTTGGCCGCGTTGCTCAGCGCGTCGCACACCACGCCCGGCTCGCAGAGCGCCCACTGCTCTTCGGAGTTAATTTCAAGAATGCGGTTGAGGTGTTTGGAGAGGTCGAGGATGAGGGCCTGGCCGACGGGCCGACGCCGATTGGCTCGATTTGATAACTGCTGGCGTCGGTTGAATAAAGTATGCGCGAGTAAGGATCAAAGCGCAGATCGCCGGAGAAATGGCGGGAGAGTTCGAGTTCGAAATCGGACGACATGAGTCATTTCAACAACCAATAACCGATAACCAGTTATCAGTTATTGGTTATTAGCCGAGCGCGGCGGAGAGCAGAATGCCCAGCAGGCCGATGATGACGCCAAGATGCAACAAGAGGTTGGTGCGGGCCAGCCACTCGAGGCCGGGGATGACTTGCAGAATCAGGTTGGCGATCACCAGCAGAATGGCAATGATGACCGGCAGGCCACGCCGCTTGGAAAGAAATTCGGAGAGGCGGTCGAGGAACATGGCAATGAAGATCAGAGAATTAGAGAATTAGAGATTGTCCTAAATCTCCAATTCTCCAATCCCCTAATTCTCTGATCTCTTTCTTTTGGCTTTTATAAGATAAGGTGTGAACCGGGCGGCGAGGCGGGACGGGATGCGGCCTTTGATGTGGACGGCTTTCTCTTCGTGCTCGATCTTTTCGATCACGCCATGCTCGTGAAAAATGGAAATGAGCTGGCCGTCTTTGTAAGGCACTCGAACATCGAGCGGGGCGAGCGTCTCGTGCAGGGCTTGCTGGACGTGTTCCAGCAGCGCGCCCAACCCCAGCCGTTTGGCCGCCGAGATGCCGACCGTGTTCGGGTAAGCGGCCAGCGGGTTGTCGTGCGAATCAAAATCCGGCAGGCGATCAATTTTGTTGAGGGCGGTGACCACCGGGATGTCGTGCACTTCCAGTTCTTCGAGCGTCCGGCGCACGGCCTCGGCCTGTTCGGAGGCGTTGGGGTGGGTGATGTCCACCACGTGCAGAAGAAGGTCGGCCTCGTCAATTTCCTCCAGCGTGGCTCGGAAGGCGGCCACGAGCGTGGTGGGCAGTTTCTGGATGAAGCCGACGGTGTCGGTGAAGAGGGCGGCCCGCCCTCCGGGCAGTTCCACGCGGCGGGTGGTCGGGTCGAGGGTGGCGAAGAGTTGGTCGGCGATGTACACCTCGGCGTTAGACAGCGCCTTGAGCAGGGTAGACTTGCCGGCGTTGGTGTAGCCGACGATGGCGACGACCGGCACGGCGCTCCGCTTGCGCTGGGCGCGATAGCGCCCGCGATGGGCGCGAACTTTTTCCAACTCCTTTTTCAAGTAGCTGATCTTGCGCGAGATTTCGCGGCGGTCTACCTCAAGCTGAGTTTCGCCGGGGCCGCGCAAGCCCACGCCGCCTGTGCCGCCCCGCCCGGCCGCGCCGCCGGCCTGCCGGGCCAAATGCGTCCACTGCCGGGTGAGGCGCGGCAAACGGTATTCGTACTGGGCAAGTTCCACTTGCAAAGCGCCTTCGCGAGTGTGAGCGTGCTGGGCAAAGATGTCGAGGATGAGGGCGGTGCGATCCAGCACTTTGACTTTCTCGCCCAGGATGCCTTCGAGTTCGCGCTGGTGGCGCGGCGACAACTCATCGTCGAAGATCACGGTGTCGGCCAGAGTCTCTTCGACGAAGTCTTTGAGTTCGATCACTTTGCCGGAGCCGATAAAGGTGTTGGGATCGGGCTTGTCAATCTTCTGGTAGAGGTCGCCGACGACTTCCATGCCGGCAGTGTCGGCCAGCAGGGCCAGTTCGGCCAGCGAGTCTTCGACGCCAAACAGATCGTCGCTGTCGCGCAGTTGCACGCCGACGAGGAAGGCGCGCTCGGAGGGAGGTTGAGTGGGTTGGGAGGGTTTGGGCATGAAGGAGATTAGAGAGAATTAGAGAATTGGAGAATTAGGGCAGGCCGATGACTTCCATCGCTCGCGGATATTCAACGGTGAAATCGAAGCGGAGGGTTTGCTTGGCTGATTTGTCGAGGGTCAGCTTCCACTCAAGCTGGTTGAGGTCGGTGTGTTTGGTCGGCTTCGGTTCAGCCGACTCGAGTTTGACCTTGATCTGCTCGTCGCGCGGCACGGGCAGTTGATCACGCACCAGGATCGTTTGCGGCGCGTCGCGCAGGTTTTCAAGTTTGATAGTGTAAGCGAATCGGATGCGGCGGCGGTCGCCGATGAAGGTCTTGTCCACGTCGCGCTGGGCCAGCTCGCGCTCCACTCGCAGCCGTTCGTCCGCGCCGAGCGCCAGCTCAAACTCCTGGCCGGGCGCGCAGAAGTCCAGCCGGGTCGCGCCCAGATAATCGTCGCCCTCGAACAGTTGGGCCGGGCCGGGCAGGAGCGTGTACTGGCTCTCGTTTTTGATCGTGGCTCGCCGGTAACAGACCTGCTCCTGCTTGGGCGCGGTGACGTAATCAATGGCCGGCTTGAGGGGGAAGGTTGCCACCGTCACCTTACGCGGGTCGTTGTTGCCGGGGATGTCGGCCCGGCCACTGAGTCGGTACGTCAGGCTGGGGCCAGAGTCGGAGATGGCCGCCGAGTCGGCGGTCAGTTCGTGAGACTCGGGTTCGGCGACGGCGGCCAGCGTTTGCATTTGTTCGGCGGCTTGCGGCGCAAACGAGGCCGGAGCAGCAGCGGCAACCATCGAACGGGCGACCATCTTGGGCCGGGGCGGCGGCAGTGGCCGGACGTACCAGGGATCGAGTTCGGGGATGACGAGGGCCAGCGCCGGTTGGGCGGTCGAGAGAGTCAGGGCCACGTTCGTCCAGTCCTCGCCGGTGTTCTGGGCCACTTGCGCCAGGCAGGTCACGTTGAGGCTCGAGTCGGCGTAACGCAGATCGTAAAGCGGCGTCCAACTTGCGCCGGTGACGACGTAGGTAAGTTCGAGATCGAGATCGCCTGCCGTCAACACCTCAAGTTCAACTGTCGCCGTGTAGCGTTGCCGGGGCCGGGCGGCTTGCGTGTTCTTGAGTTGGCGGCGCAGTTGATCGAGTTCTTTGGCGCGCTCGCGTCGCTCGCGCCCGATCTTCAAAATTTCTGCTTGCAGGGTTTGGGCGCGGGCGGTGATGAAATCGAACAGAGCACCCTGCTCCTCGGTTGAGCGGTTTCGCAAAGCCAGGCCGCGAGCGTACATCTCACTTTGAGCCGCCAGCCCGTCGAGCGACTTTCCTTCTTTCTCCAGCACTCCGGCGCGGGCGATCAGATCGTTGTCGGCGTCCTCAGTGGCCTGAATCTTCGCTTCCAGTTCGCGGACGATTTCAGCCGGCGTCTCCAGATATTGCTCCAGGTGGGTGCTCACGCCGAGCAGTTTGGCTTTGGCCGCGCCACTGCCGCTGGCGCGCACCGAGTCTGTCACCAGAGCCAGCGGCAGGTCGGCCACGGCCACGCGCTGGAGGCCGGTCGTTAAACTGAGGCGGCCCGACCGGGCCACGCGGGCGCGGTCGGGGAAGACGACGACGCTGGTGATTAGTAATTCGTTATTGGTTGTTGGCATGGGAGGATTATACTCCGCTTGAGAGGAGATGCTAGTGAGAACACGGATGGGTGGAATTTAACGGATCGATCCGTTAAATTCCACCCATCCGTTGTTATCTCTCGCTTGCCTTCCTCTCGTTTTGGTCTACACTTTGAGACAACGGGTTTGAAGAATGGCGCGGATGCTGATCCGTCCAATTCGCCGGATCCGTTGTCTCAAACACAGGCGGGCTTGTACTGCCGCCGCAACCGTAAGGGGATGCCATGCCCAATCTGACCGACCTGTGGCCCAACATTGCTCTCTACTGCGTCCTGCCGTGCGGCGTTATCATCGCGGGCAGTATTCTGCTCTTTCTCCTGTTCAAGTTTTACAACTTCAAACTGCCCGGCGGTTTGGAATTTACTCGACGCGACCCGCGCAAACCCGACGACAAGACAACCGAGTCGCCGCCCCCTGCGCCCGCAGAAACTAAACCGCCCGCCGCAACGCCGCCTGCAAGTGGAACGACCTTCGACATCTCTGGCGACAGGCCACAAATCAACACCGGCGAAGGCGGGCGCAACATTCAGACCGACACCTACGTCGAGAAGCTCGAGCAGGTTTTACCGCCCGCTCCGGAAGAACCGCCAGAACCCCTGCTCGGCTCTATCCCGCCGCTGAACGCAGAAGTGTACATTCAGCGCGGCATCGAGGCGAATGTCTTTGCCGCGCTGAAGGGCAACGGCGTGGCTGCCATTGTGGGCCTGCACGCGCCCGGCGGCGTGGGCAAAAGTGAACTGGCCAAGCGCGCCCTGCAAGAATTGCGCTCGAATTTCGAGAATGTGTTATGGATTGACGTGAGCGACAAGACCGCCCCATTGCTGGTGCCGGAGATGATTAGCAGGTGCGGGCAAAGGCCGCCGGAGGCATACCCGGCGCAGGTGCAGGCCTTGCAAGCCATCTTCTCCAGCCATCGCTATCTGGTGGTGCTGGACGATTTGCGGGCTGCGGCCAAAGAGCAACTGAAAGATTTTCTACCCCCTGCCCCGCCTTGTGCCGTGCTTATCACCAGCCGCATCCAACAGCCCTCCCATCTCATCCCGTTGAAAAATACTTTTGAGTTGGACCGGATGACCCCCGTCCAGGCGCGTGAACTGTTTGCCGCCGCGCTGGGCGAAAAGATGGTGGTCGCTGAAGAAAAAGTGTTTGAGGCCATCGCTGAACGGTGCCGCTATAACGCGCTGGCGCTGGAGATTGCGGCCCGCCGCACTCGCCAGATGCAAGGTGTAACAACGCCCGCCGCAAACTACTTGGGCAAACTGGAAGCGCACGGCCTGCCCGAGATGCGCATGGGAGACGACCCGCGCCTGGACTTGACCGCCGTTTTCGACGCCAGTTACAAGGACTTGGCCCCTGAAGACCAAAAGCGTTTTCGGGCGCTGGCCGCCTTTCACCCGACCGGCTTCAGCCCGGAGGCCGCCGCCCACGTTTGGCAAGACACCGCCACAGCCGGGCAAGCCTTGCGCCGTTTGCTAAACCTGTCGCTGGTGAAAGTGGTGCCGGGCGAGGCGGAACGCTACCGCCTGCACGATTTGTTGGATGAGTATGCCGCCGACAAATTGCGAGAGGCTGGCGAAACTGGGGCGGCTCACACTGCGATGGCTGAATGGCTGATTAAGCTGTTTGACGATCACTTCGCTGATGATGTCACCACGGCCCCGGAGGTGAGCCTTGAACTCAACAACCTGTTGCGAGCGCTTGATGAAGCCGAATCTCAAAAGAACGGTAATCAAATGGCCGACCTTCTACGCGCCGGACGCAATTGGTTGATGTTGTTGTTATTTGACCGGTGGGAGCTAAAAGCGCACGCCGCCCTTCGTGTTGGCGTTTCAGATACGAGGTTGCAAGCCAACGTGCTTCAGGCCATCGGCGACGTGCAACAGTTCCGTAAAGAAACGGACGCGGCCCTGGTCAGTTACGAAGAAGCCTTGCGCTTGTTCCGGGCGGTCGGGGCCAAACTCGGCGAAGCCAACGTGCGGAAGG
>JACPWC010000048.1 GCA_016197225.1 Chloroflexota bacterium | reverse complement strand
TGTGCAGGTCTTCGGCTGAGGCAATGCCCACTGCCTCCAGCCAAGCAGCGCTGACTTCTCCAATGTTTTTGAGAGAAGTGAGTGAGGTCATTTGCGCGTCCCCTCCTTGAAACGGATTCTGAGTCACACAATCAGAATCTACGGCCCCGAACATTCAAACCGCAAAAGGCGCAAAGAAAGCAAGCCCTTCTCTGCGCCCTTTACGATTGAACCTCTTCATTCCGGCAGTTGATAGTCCTTGTACTGCGCCCTCAGCACCTTCTTGTCGAATTTACCCACGCTCGTTTTCGGCACGGCTTCGATGAACACCACGTCGTCCGGCAAATACATCTTGTCGAAACGTGAGCGCAGGTGGTCAATGATTTCTTCTTTGGTGACGTTGTCTTTGAAATCCGGTTTGGGGACGACGCAGGCCAGCGGGCGCTCTTGCCACTTGGGGTGCGAGATGGCAATGACGGCGGCTTCCAATACTTTGGGATGAGCCATGATGGCATTCTCCAAATCCTGGCTGGAGATCCACTCGCCGCCGCTCTTGATCACGTCTTTGGTGCGATCCACGATCTGCACAAAGCCTTCGGGGTCAATCGTCACCACGTCGCCGGTGCGGAACCAGCCGTCCATAAAAGAGGCGGGGGACCGGTCGTCGTTGTAGTAGCTACTGACGATCCACGGGCCGCGCACTTGCAGTTCGCCAAATGCCTTTCCGTTCCAGGCCACTTCCTTGCCGTCTTCACCCACAATACGAATTTCCACGCCCATGGCCGGCGTGCCCTGCTTGGCGCGAATGGCGAAGCGCTCGGCTTCAGACAGGCCCATCTGGTAGCTCTTCAATTTGCTCACCGTGCCCAGCGGCGTCATTTCGGTCATGCCCCAGGCGTGAGTGACCACGACGCCGAATTTCTTTTCGTAGGCTTCGATCATGTATTGCGGCGCGGCGGCCCCGCCCACGATCATCTCGCGCAGACTGCCGAGGTCATAACGTTCTTTTTCAAGCAGGGCCAACATGCCGAGCCACAGGGTGGGTACGCCCGCCGTCAGCGTCACTTTCTCAGCCTGAATGAGTTCAGCCAGATCGCGCGGCTGAAGGTGCGGGCCGGGGAACACAATTTTGGCCCCGACCATTGTGCAAACGAAGGGCGTGCCCCAGGCCAGCACGTGGAACATGGGCACGACCGGCAGAACCGTGTCGCGTTCGGCGATGCCAAAGGAGTCGGCCATGCTCAGGCCAAAGCTGTGCAGATAAATGGCGCGGTGCGAATAGACAACGCCTTTGGGGTTGCCGGTCGTGCCGGAGGTGTAGCACATGCCCGCCGCGTCGTTCTCGTGCAAATGCGGCCACGGGTAATCCGGGCTGGCGTCGCGCAGCAGGTCTTCGTAAGCATGAACCGGGCTGAGCGTCGTCTCCGGCACCTTGTCGCTCATCACCACGTAATGCTTGACGGTCTTGAGATAGGGAGCCAGCTTTTCAACCGACGGCAACAAACTGGGATCTACAAAGATAACTTGATCTTCGGCGTGGTTGGCAATGTAGGCGATCTGGTCGCCGGGGAGGCGAAGGTTGATGGGATGTAGAACGGCGCCCATGCACGGCACTGCCCAATAGATTTCGAGATGGCGGGCGTTGTTCCAGGCAAAAGTTGCCACCCGGTCACCCCGGCGCACGCCCAGCTTCTCCAGCGCGTTCGCCAGCCGCCCGACGCGCTCGGTCATCTCGCCATAAGTGTAACGTTCCAGCCCCGGTCCGGCTTTGGTGACGATTTCCTTTTTCGAGAACAATCGTCTGGCTCGTTCGAGCATCGGTGTGAGCGTCAGTTGATAATCCATCATTTGTCCTTGCATGGGAGCCTCCTCTATTTTTGAGTGTGAGTTAAGGCGCCAAATGTCTCTGAGGCACTTGGCGTTTGCTGGGATTGTACTCCTAATTGCAGCTTAACGGAACTCACAGGGTTTACACATTGCCGATTGCCTTGTATGATTCGCCAACCAGCCGCCGCCATTTACTCCAAAAAAATCACCTCTATGTCCTCCGAACCCGAAACCATCACCATCATCGAAGGCCCCGCCCCCATTTTTGAAAGCACTGTCGAACCCTGGGTTTACGCCGTGGCCGAAGGGCCAATGCTCAAGCGCGTGGTGCGTTGCATTCTGCGCACCTTCAACGGCCCCAGTCTGGTGGAGCGTTGCCTCAACGCCTGGCGCGAGGGCCGCGACATCTTTCTCGATTATCGCGACCCCAGCGGCCAGCGTGAGCAAGCCCTGATTCTGGCCGCCCGCCACGACGAAGTCGCCGAAGGCCAGGTTCTTCAACTGTGGCTCCGGCTCGACTCGCTCCTCGAAGAGGCCGAGATTGACGACGAGGCCGACGACGACAACATCAACAACTGATCCTGCGCCGGGCAATAACACAAAGTCGCGAAGGCACGATGACACGAAGAAATTTTGTGTCTTGGTGCCTTTGTGTTTTTGCGCCATCAAGTGACCCGCCTCGCCCTGCTCCACACCAACGACCTGCACGGCCAGTTCGACCAGATGCCGCGCCTGATGACGCTCATCAACCGCGAGCGCGCTCTGGCAACCGCCGAGGGCCGCGCCCTGCTCCTGCTCGACGCCGGCGACTCATCCGAGCGAAAAATTTGGGAGAGCGACGTGACGCAAGGCCGGGCCAACTTTGCCATGCTCGACGCGATGGGTTGCCAGGCCACCGCCCTGGGCAACAACGAGGGCCGCTGGGGACTCGAAGCCCTGACGAAGCTGGTAGCCTCAGCTCACTTCCCCGTTTTAGCCGCCAACCTGCTCCCGCCCGACTCGGACGAACCACCCGCCGGACTGCGCACCCACACCTGGTTTGAAATCGGCGATCTCAAAATCGCCGTCGTCGGTCTGACCTCTGAAGACAAGCCCAAGCTCTACGAACGCCTCCACTGCCGCCCGCGCCCGGCCATCGAAGCCTTGCGCGATCTTATCCCGCGCTTGCGCCATGAGGGCGCTCATCTGATCCTCTTGCTCTCACATTTGGGAATTTCTTCTGATCGAAAATTGGCTGCCGCCGTGCCCGGCATCCATGTCATCCTCGGCGGGCACTCGCACACATTTCTTGAGCAACCACAACGCGTCCGCAAAACGCTAATCGCCCAACTGGGGCCAAACGGCGACTTCCTGGGGCGGCTCGACCTGACTCTCGACTCCGCCACTCGCCAAATCACTTCCACCAGTTACGCCGCCATCCCCTGCGGCCCCGACGTTCCCCCCGACCCGACTCTCTCCGGCCTGCTGGAGTTGGTGCGGTTTGAGGCTGAGGTCTTGCGGAAGAAAACTGAAGCGACCCGTCAAACGACAAACGTCAAACGACAAACTTAAGTCCCTGTCGTTTGTCGTTTTACGTCTGACTTCCCCGCTTCGCCCAATACCTCATTATCCCGTCCACCGACATCGCCTTGTTGTTGGCTTTGGAATAGCGCTCTTCGGTCTCAGCCTCTATCTTGACCGAACGCTCGTCGAGCCAGACTGAGTAACGCTCGATGATGGCCTCGCGGCTCAAGCCTTCGGCCATTTGGTCGCGCACAAACTCGGCGCACTCGGCAATCAGCACGCTCAACTTTTGGATGTGATCGTTCGGATTATTCACTGCCCCAAAGTGAGTCGGGTAAATCGTCTTCAAGTTCAGCGCCGACAGGCGCTTCAACGTGTCCTGCCAGGCCTCGAGGTCAAATTCGGGCGGCGGGGCCGGAACGCCGAGAAGGTCTTGCCCCGGCAAGCGCACGCCGGTTGCATCGCCGGTGAGGGCGATGTCGCCAATCTGAAAACAGTGATGATGGCGGGCATGGCCGGGCGATTGAATCGCCGTCAGTTCAACGCCGGCTACCATGATCACATCGCCATCGTTCACCGGGTGAATCTTGTCAGGCGGCGCGGGCAGAATCTCGCCCCACAAGTAATCCATTTTGTCGCCGTAAATCCGGCTCGCGCTGGCTAACAGCTTTGAGGGATCAACCAGGTGCGGCGCGCCGGCGGCATGGACGTGAACCGTTGCCCCCTGCCGTGCCCACCAGCCCGCCGCCCCGGCATGATCCAGATGAATGTGAGTCACCACCACATCGCGCACGTCCGAGGGTTGAACGCCCAGCCCGCGTAAACTTTCGAGCAAGGTGGGCAAAGTTGTGCCAGGGCCGGTTTCAATCACCGCAACGCCCGCTGGCCCAAGCAAAGCGTAAGAGGCAATGACGTGAGTTGTGTTGAGGAAATTGAGGTCAATCGTGTGAAGTTTGTAGTCAGACATGAATGCATGCCCAAGCGTCATTTGTCATTCGTCATTTGTCATTCGTCGTTTGTCGTTTTACGTTTCATTCAGCTTCTGCCACTGCGGCTCAAACCCCGCCCGGTCAATCAACTCGTTTAACTCGCCGAGTTCCAGCTTGCGGCCTTTGCCAGAGATGGCGATCAGGGCGGCTTCGATCATGTTCGTGCCGAACGAGCGGCCATCCATCACCGGCGTGGTCGTCACCAGGTAGCTCACCCCGGCGGCGCGGAACTTCTCAACATCGTCGGGCGTGGTGGTGTTGGTGCAAATAATTTTGCCGTCGAGGCGGGCGGGCATGTAGCGTTTGATGTAATGGCAGTCGCCGGCGATCGCTTTTGCCCAGGCGTACCACTGGCCGTGCTTGGGCGTGTTCTTCTCCTGCTTCTCGCCGGTCGGGTAAAGCCACTCGAACGGCAGGCGGCCGGCGATGGGCATCACAATAGAAGCCACGCGCTTCACCGCGTTCACCGAGCGGATCGGAATCGGCACATCCAACCCGAACATCAAGTCGCCAAACACGCAGTCGTAGCCGTTGTCGGCAAACGAGCGCGACATGCCCCAACGATCGGCGCCGAGGGTGAGCAGAACACGCTTGGGCGCCGGCTCGCCAATCTGCTTGTGCATGAATGGCACGACGCGGCTCTCCAGAGTGTTCTTCACACCCGAACCGTCCGCGACCGGGGTGTGCTTCACAAAACGAATCATCGGCGACACAGAGTGCAGAGGATACCACTTGCCTTCGACCATCAGGCCCAGGTCTGCGCCGCCCACGCCAAAGGCGTCCACTTTGCCGTCAAGCTCCTTGAACATCTGGGCGGCTTTTTCCATGTCGCCGTCGGTGCCAATGCGCTCGATGCGAACCGTTTCGCCGAGCAGGGTAAGCTCGACTGCCTTGTTGCGTTTCGACGAACCGAGGCTGATGCTGACTGCACGTCTCATAGATTGAATCCTTCTCCAAGATGAATCAGGGCCGCGTAGAGTTTGAAGCCGCACGACTCGGCGATGAGACGGGTTGGCCGTCTCTGCAGGGGAACGGTCATCAACGGAATCCCGGTTGCCATTGACACGGCGGCCCGAACGTCCGTCTCGGAGTCGCCGGGTTCGATCCGTTGAATCTTGTTCCAGTTGTTCTCCGGCGTCTCGGCCACCATCACCGCTTCCGGGCCAAAGAGCGGCAGGGCAAAGTCGGCGGTGGCGTAGCGCAGGCGGCCCGGCTCGAAGGCCTGGGCCGGGGCGCGCATGCCCACCGATTGTTTGAGGGCGGCGGCCACTGCCGGGGCGGCGGCCATCACGCACGTGCCGCCAATGAGGCAGATGGTGGCCCCAGTGCGAGTCGAGTCTGAGATGATGAGGGTGTTTTGTGAGCGGAGGTCGGCAGGTTGACAGCGCAGATGCGTTGCCCAGAGTGCGTCGAGGCGGGCCAGGAGCGCGGGAGTCATGATGGGCAAACTTTACTACGAGTTTGTATCATGTCAAGGACGAAAGACGACAGACAACAGACGATTGACGATGCCGTTGTCCTTCGTCGTCAATTGGCGGCTACCGCTCCCCGTCCGCGGGGACGCGGGTCGAGAGCAAGCAATGGGGTCAATCGGCGGCGGCGGGGGTGGGAGCGAGAGGCGGCTGAACCGTTTGATCGTAGCGCCAGAGCATGGGCCACTTGCGGGCCACCCAGAGAGTCGCAATCAAACAGCCGATCCCACCGGAGATCACCGAAACGGGCGCGCCAAACCAGCCGGCCACCAGCCCAGCCTCCAGTTCGCCCAACTGCGGCCCGCCCATGAAAAATATCTGGTTCACCGACACCATGCGCCCGCGCACGTGGTCGGGCGTGTTGAGTTGGCGGGCGGTGTTGCGGATGACCATGCTGACCGTGTCTGCCGCGCCGGTGAGGGCCAGGGCGGCAAAGGCCAGCCAGAAGGTGGCCGAGAGGCCAAAGAGGATGGTGGCCAGGCCGTAGACCATCACCGAGGTGACGAGGACAGCGCCTTGCTTGGGGATGCGGTGGACGAATGAGAGGGTGACGGCGGTGACGACGGCCCCGACCGCCGAGGCCGCGTATAGCCAGCCGTAGCCTTGCGGGCCGACGTTGAGAATGTCGCGGGCGTAGATGGGAAGGAGGGCGGTGGCCGAAGAGAAGAAGGTGGCGAAGAAGTCGAGGAGCATGGAAGAGAGGATGATGGGCGTACTTCGCACAAATCTTAGGCCTTCGAGGGCGGCGGAGAGGCTCGCTTGAGGCCGATTCTCTTTGGCGATGGCTGGGCGGATGGACATTGCCAGCAGAGCGAGGATGACGGCGATGAAGGAGGCGGCGTTGAACCAGTAGGCCCAGTGCAGGCCGGCTTGCCCGATGACGACGCCGGCCACCGCCGGGCCGAGAATGGAGGCGGCCTGGAACATGGTGGCGTTGACGCTGAAGGCGTTGGGCAAATCTTCGCGCGGGACGAGGGAGGGGATGAGGGATTGCCGGGCCGGGAGGTCGAACGCGCCGAAGGCTGCCGAGAATGCGGCCAGCACGTAAATAGGCCACACGGCTTTGACGCCGATGAAGGCCAACAGGCCGAGCAGGAAGGCGCAGGTTGCCATGCCGATCTGGGTGACCAGCATCAGCTTGCGGCGATCAAACGTGTCGGCGGCGAGGCCGCTGATGAGTGAGAAGCCAATGACAGGCACAACGCGCACCAACCCGACGACGCCGAGCGAGACAGGGTTGTGGCTCACCTCGTAGACGTGCCAGAGGATGGCGGCGTTCTGCATCATGGTGCCGGAGACGGAGATGAGCAGGCCGAGCCAGAGCAGGCGGAAGTCGCGGTGGCGGAGGGCGGGAGGGAAGAGCATGGAGAGGATGAAGGATGGTTGGGCGGCGCGCTGATTAGCAAGGAACGGTATTACACTCCCTTGTCGTTCAACCAGGCAAGCACATAGTCGGCCACTTCCTCCCAGCCCTTCTGGCCGACGATGAAATGCGTGCGCCCCGCAAACTCCTTAAAGTCGGTTATTGAAGAGGATGACTTGTATTTGTCGTAGTTGGTTTTGTTGAGCGAAGCCGGGATCAGGTTGTCCGCTGAACCGGCCACCAACAACAACGGCGGGCGTTGTTTCTTGAAGTCAACTTTCGCGGTCAGCGACTCGCGCGGCACGCGCCGCGATTCGGGCACGACATATTTCTCAAAAGCCGCTTGTTGTTCCGCGAGAGGCAACGTGTTGACGAAAGTATACTGAAAGCGTTCAAACGTCATTTGGATGGGAGCACTTTGAGCAGTGAACGGGGTGATATGCGGCCAATTGGACTTGAGAAATGCCGGCTTGGTTGTGAACACGCCCATCGGCGGCGCGGAACTAATGGCGACACCTGCGGCGGCTATATCTCTTTGAAGCAATAGTTGGACGACTAACCCGCCCATTGAATGTCCGATAAGAATGGGCTTTTCATCCAGCTTCTCAATCATGTCGGCCAGGGGTTCAACCACACCGGTGAGTGTGAGTTTGCCCACTTGAGGGTCGGGGTGATTTTTCCGCAGGACATCCACGGGTTTGTCTCGGCCCGGCCAAGCCGGGGCAAGACAGTTATAGCCTTTGGCCTGAAAACGATTCGCCCACTGCTCCCAACACAATGGATTCATATACATTCCGTGAACGAATACGATGGTCTTCGACTTCATTGCTATTCTCCTTATGACACATGAATTGTGAAATGTGAACGCCGCCCATCGGTCAGCATAACCCGCGCGAAGCGATAGCGGAGCGCGCTGGGTTCATGCCAGGGTCGGGCGGCGTTTGAATAATGGCTGTTCGACTTCGCCTTTTATGCCTGTCTCGTGTGGCTGGATTGTCTTTATAACTACTCCTCCGCACTCCACCGCCGCGTACGCTCCGCGTCTGCATCCGCCTCGGCCCCGGTTGGGTTAATCGTGCCGTCGCTGTAGCCGACCACTTCGCGCTGTTGCGCCCCGGTCTTGGCCGGGCCGATGATGCCCTTCTCTTCCAGCAGGTCAATCAGCCGCGCGGCGCGAGTGTAGCCGATTCGCAAACGGCGTTGAAGCAAAGTAATGGACGCCTTGCGCATCTCGCGCACGACCTTGATCGACTCTTCGAGCAAGTCGTCTTCGCCCTCGGCCCTGAGTTCCGACTCGCGCAGTTCTTCCCAGAGCGGCTGTTGTTTGGCGGCCATGCCACTGCCGGCGCTTGTGGCCGGAACTGCTTCGGCGGGCGCAGGCGTTGTCTCGTCAATGCCGCGCGCGCCCTTCCAGTAACGCACCACGCGCTGAATCTCGGCGTCCGACACAAACACGCCCTGCATCCGAAGCGGCTGTGAAGCGTCCGGCGACTGGAAGAGCATGTCGCCCCGTCCCAGCAGTTTCTCCGCGCCGGGCTGGTCGAGGATGACCCGGCTATCCACCGACGAGGCAACGGCAAAGGCGATGCGGGCCGGGAAGTTGGCCTTGATCAGGCCGGTCACCACGTCCACCGACGGGCGCTGGGTGGCGATGACCAGATGGATTCCGGTGGCGCGGGCCATCTGCGCCAGGCGGGTGATCGTCTTTTCGGTTTCGTCGGGGGCCAGCATCATCAAGTCGGCCAACTCGTCAATGATGACGATCAGGTACGGAATCTTTTTCTCGCCCGTCGTCTCCACCCGCTTGTTATATTCGTTGATGTTGCGCGTCCCGGCTTTGGCAAACTTGCGGTAACGCTCGTCCATCTCGCGCGTCACCCATTGCAGGCTGTTCACCACCCGCTCCATTTCCACCACCACCGGCGTCAGCAAATGCGGGATGCCGTTGTACGAAGTCAGTTCCACCCGCTTCGGGTCCACCATCAAAAACTTGAGATCATCCGGCGTGTTCTGCAGAAGCAAACAGGCGATGATCGAATTGACGCACACCGACTTGCCGGAGCCGGTCGTGCCGGCGATGAGCAAGTGCGGCATGTTGGTCAGGTCGGCGCTCACCGCCTGCCCCGACACGTCCTGCCCCAGAGCCAGCCCCAGCGTGGTCTTGAAGCGGCGGAAGTTTTCGTTTTCCATCACATCGCGCAAAGCCACCACCGTCGTTTCAACATTCGGCACTTCGATGCCAACGTAACCCTTGCCCGGCACCGGCGCTTCAATGCGAATTGACGGCGCGGCCAGGGCCAGGGCCAGGTCGTCGGAGAGCGAGGCGATCTTGCCCACCTTCACCTTCGTCTTCTTGCCGCGCACGTCCACGTAATCCGGCTCGACGCCGAACTGGGTAATCGTCGGGCCGCGATTGATCTCCACCACCCGCGACGGCGCCCCGAACGCGCTCAAGGTGTCTTCGATGGTACGCACCCGTTCACGATCATATTGATCGTCCGCGCCGGCCTCACTGCCCGGCTCCAGCATGTCGGCCACCGCCGGCAGAACCCAGGGTTGCTGGCCGCCAATGATGAGCGGCTGATCGAACATCGGCGACGGCGGCGGGGGCGGAATCTCGATGGCAGGTTGAGCCGTCGGTTGTTGTGGACGTTGCTTCTTGCCCTGAGCCGGACTCGCCGGTTGGGATTGCGAACTCTGTTTGGGCGCGGGCGCTAACGTCGGTCTGGCCGGCTCAACGGGTGGGGCGTCCGGTTCGGGCCGGGCCGGAGTCGGCGGCCTCATCGTCAGCGGCGGACGGGTCGGCTCAAAGTTCTGGCGCGGCCTCACGCGAAGCGTTTCAATCGCCGTTTGCGCGCCGGTGATCAGTTGTTGCATCGAGAGGCCGAGGGCGAGAATGGCGGCGATGATCCACCAGGCGGCGACAGCCACCACCGCGCCGCCCGTGCCAAGACTGGTGAGCAGGATTTGCAAGAGGCCGTGACCGATCCAGCCGCCGCCTTCGCCCGCTTCGGCCAGCGTCCGGCCATCCTCAGGCGTTTGGGCCACAAAGAAGTGGATGGAGACCAGGGCGACAACAAACAACAAAATGTAGCCCAGCACACGCTCCGGCTCCACGCGCGGCAGTTTGTCGCCGAAGTGGCGCAGAACTATCCAGCCGCCCAGCACGATCAGGCCGACCGGGGCCAGGTACTTGCCCAGACCAAACAACTGGGCCAGCAGGGTGAGGATGGGTTTGGTGAAGTTGCTGTTGTTGGGCGAGAGGAAGGCGAAGATGATGATGAGGCCGGCCAGCACCAGGCAGATGCCGACAATGTCGAGCTTCTGATCGAGGGTGAGGCCCTGCGGCGGCGGGGGCGCGTTCTTTTTGCCGCGCGGCGGTTTAGAGTCCTTCGGCTTGCCGGAGTCTTTGGGCGGCGCGCTTTTGCCTTTATTCGGTTTCGGATTGTTGAGTCGAGAGAGCAGTCCCATAACAAACTCCAGCTTTCGCAAAAAAGATTATAGCACGGATGTTTCGATGACCCGTCATGTTTTGTAACAACGGATGCGCGGAATTTAACGGATTGTGATCCGTTAAATTCCACACATCCGCTGTTCTCCCCTCGCTTCCCTTCTAAACAGCTTGTGCTAGAATCCCGGCATGGCCGACGCCTTTCCGCTTCTGCGCCGCATGCACCTCTTCATCTCGATGACCGACGATGAACTGCGTGAGCTAGGCTCGCACTTTGAATGGGTGGAGTTCAAACCTGAAGAGGTCGTCTTCAAGCAGGGCGATCCGGGCGACGCCTTCTTCGCGATTCAAGAAGGCCAGGTGGAGATCACCCGCGCCACCCTCACCGGAGGAAGTAAGCTGGTCTCCAAGCTGGTGGCCGGCGACTACTTCGGCGAGATCTCTCTGCAACATCGCAGTCACCGCACGGCGTCTGTCAAGGCGCTCACCGCGCTCAAGCTGTGGAGGCTGAGCCGCGATGATTATTACCGCTCCATCTTCAACAATCCGAAGATCAAGCCCCATCTCGAAGTCGCCTTGCGGTCGCGCAATTTTGCCCGCGACGCCGACTTCGCCAAACTGTTGCAGAACGACAAGACCAAAGAGAAATCTGACGAAATCGTTTATCTGGCTACGCTGCAACATTCCATCTTTTTGTGGCAAATGCTGGCGCCAACTTTCGTCGGGATGCTTCTGGTCATCGCTCTGGGCGCGGGCCTGTTCTACGCTCGAACCCTGATCCCGCCGGACTTTTTACCCTGGGCCTGGGGCGCGGCCGTCTTTCTTTTCCTGCTCGACCTGGCCTGGATGCGCTGGAACTGGATTGACTTTCACAACGACTGGTACATCGTCACCAACAAACGCATCATTGACATTGACCAAGTGGTGTTCCTCTTCGACAGCCGGGCCGAAGTGCCGCTGACCTCGGTGAGCAACACCGCGATCAAGGCCAGCGAGTGGGGGCGGCTATTCGACTATGGCGATTTGATCGTCAACACCTTCTCCGGGCCGATCATCTTCAACAACGTTCCCTACCCGCAAGCCACGGCCGACATGATCCTGGAGCATCTCAACCGGTCTCGCATCCAGCAGAAAATGCAGGAGCGCGAGACGCTCAAAACGACGATTCGCAAATCGCTGGCCCCGCCGCAACAGGCCGGCCTCAGCAAAGCCCCGCCGCCGCCGCCGCCCAAACAGGCCTCCTTCCTGCCCAAGCCGCTTCAAGAGTTCAAAGGCCTGCGGCAGAAGCTCACATTGGCGATTCGCGAGCAACAAGGCGACGCCATCATCTATCACAAACATCATTACGTCCTCATTCAGAGGATCGGCTTGCAACTGCTGGGAGTGCTGGGAGTCATCTTCGTCCTCTTTCTTTACACATTCCGCATCTTCACCTTCGACCCGGTCATCACCCTGGCTGTGTCTCTCACCGTGTTTATCATCTTCGTCGGCTCGGCTCTATACCAGTTCCTCGACTGGCGCAACGATATTTATATGGTGACCTCCACCCAGATCATTGACCTGGAACGCAAGCCGTTTGGCGATGAAAGCCGCAAGGCGGCCAATTTGGAGTCGGTGATGAATGTAACCTACACCAAGCCCAGCCTGTTGGCGAACTTCCTCAACTACGGCACGGTCACCGTGCAAACCGGCCCGGGCGGCGAGATGAAATTTTTCAACGTCTTCAACCCGCTCAGTGTGCAACAGGATATTTATCGCCGCAAGGAAACCCGCGCCGCCGCCGTCGCCAACGCCGCCAGCAAGCAGAGGCAGGAAGAATTAGGCCAGTATTTCTCGGCCTTCTATGAAATGCTGGAAGAAGATCGCCGGAAACGCTCTCAGGAAGGAAAGCAATAAATATCGTTATGCCCGTTCGTGAAATCATCACGCCCGAAAATCCCGTCCTGCGCCAGAAAGCCAGGCGGGTGACGGCTTTTGGCCCGGCCCTCAGGCAATTGGTGGACGACATGGTGGAAACCATGCGCGAGGCTCCTGGTGTAGGCTTGGCCGCCCCGCAGGTGGCGGTGAGCCAGCGCGTCATCGTCGTCGAATACGCCCCGGAGCCAGAAGAAGGCCGGGAGCCGGAGTCGCCCAAACTCTATCGGGTGATCAATCCAGAGATCATCAAAGCCAGCGAGACGATGGAGATCGGCGCCGAGGGTTGCCTCTCGCTCCCCGGTTACGCCGGCGACGTGGAACGATGCACCGCCGTGACCGTCAAAGGCTTTAACCTGCAGGGCAAGCCGATCAAGCTCAAGGCCGAAGGCTGGCTGGCCCGCATCTTTCAACACGAGATCGATCATCTGGATGGCATTCTCTTTATTGACCGCGCCCTCAAAGTTTGGAAAGTGAAAGCCGAACCGGCGGAAGTGAAAGTGAAGGTCCCCGACTCCGGGGATGCCTGACGGCTCCAGCTTCCATAAGACCCCTTGCCAGGATGGCAACTTGCTCTTTTTTGAAAGATACTTGTCGTAAGTAATCTCTGACGTGTCGTAGTTCGCGATCAATGAACGGGTAACGGGCCATCGTTGCCCGTTCTTATTTTAACCCCGATAAACAAGGAGACACTTTTATGAAAGTCCTGTTAGTCGGCGTCGGCGGCGTGGGTGAAGCCATTGCCGTCATCGCCAAAAAGCGACCCTGGCTGGAGCAGATGGTTCTGGCCGACTACAACCTGAAGCGCGCCGAGGAAGTGGCGGCCAAACTGGACGACCCGGCCCGCTTCCCCGCCGCCAGAGTAGACGCGAGCAACAAAGATCAAATTGTTGCCCTCGCTCGCCGGCACGGCGTTCAGCTCATCATGAACGCCTGCGATCCCGTCTTCAACGTTTCCATCTTTGAGGCGGCCTTCGAGGCCGGGTGTCATTACATGGATATGGCGATGACGCTCTCCGAGCCGCACCCGACCGAGCCGCTTAGCAAGCCCGGCGTCAAGCTCGGCGATTATCAGTTCGAGCGCCACGAGCAGTGGCGGACCAGAGGCCTGCTGGCCCTGAGCGGCAGCGGCGTAGAGCCGGGCCTGGCCGACGTGTTTGCCCGCTATGCCGAAAAACATCTCTTCGACGAGATTGACGAGATCGGCATTCGCGACGGGGCCAACCTGGAAGTGCGCGGCTACGACTTCGCGCCCAACTTTTCGATCTGGACGACGATTGAGGAATGCCTCAACCCGCCCGTCATCTGGGAGAAAGACCGGGGCTGGTATACCACCCCGCCCTTCTCTGAACCCGAAGTGTTCGAGTTCCCCGAAGGCATTGGGCCGGTGGAGTGCGTGAACGTGGAGCACGAGGAAGTTCTGCTGGTGCCGCGCTGGGTGAAGTGCAAGCGCGTCACGTTCAAGTACGGGCTGGGCGATCAATTCATCAGCTATCTGAAAATGTTGCACGCCATCGGCCTCGACAACAAGAACAAGATCAAGGTGAAGGACGTGGAAGTGGCCCCGCGTGACGTGGTGGCCGCCTGCCTGCCCAACCCCGCCTACCTCGGCGGCCAGATGTCTGGCAAGACCTGCGCCGGAACGTGGGTGAAGGGAAGCAAAGACGGCAAGCCACGCCAGGTTTATCTCTACCAGGTGGCCGACAACGAGATGACGATGAGGAACTACGGCGTGCAGGCTGTGGTCTGGCAAACGGCGGTCAGCCCGGTGATCATGATGGAACTGATCGCTACCAAAGCCTGGCAGGGCGCGGGCGTGCTCGGCCCCGAGGCCTTCGACCCCGACCCGTTCATGGCCCTGATGCCTGAGTTTGATTTTCCGTATGGGATGAGGGAGATGTAAAAGACTGTTCTTTAAGGGGCCTGGGTTGTCGGCGTTTCAGAGGGCACGACGGTTGCCGTTGCCGTCGGCGAAACGAGAGTGAGGTCAACCGTCGGCGTGGGCGTGTTAGTGGGAACGGTGGGCGGAACGGTGAGGGTGGGAGTCGGCGGCAACACCGTTGGTGTGTCGGGCAGGAGGGTGGCCGGGCGGAGCGTGGGCGCAATCGTGTTCGTCACGCCGGTGGTCGCGCCTACTGTTGCGGTGCGCGTATTCGTCAGCGTTGGCGTGGGCGTTCGGAGCGGGTTGAAGAAGATCAGCCCGGCGGCCAACGCAATCACGGCCACCGCCAGCGCGCCAAAGCCGCCCAACACGCCCAACATTAAGGCCGTGTTGCTCACCCCGCCGCCAACCGGCCCGGTGGCCATGCGCGGCAACGGCCCGGTGTGATGTGGAACTTTGAAGGCCACAATGGTGATGTTATCGAAGCCGCCACGATAACGCGCCATCAACGTCAGCGCGTCTACCGCCGCCTGCGGCGTGGCCTGCTGTTGAAAGGCGGCCAGGATTTCGTCGTCGTCCACCAGGTCGGTCAAACCGTCTGAGCACAATAGAATCACGTCGCCGGTTTTGAGCGGCAGGCCCTGGTTGCGGCTTGAGTCTTCGGCAGACTCGGCCTCGCTCAGCTTGAGGCGAAAGTCGGGCGTCGGGTCGGAGCTGGTGCTGAGGTAGCGCAGGACGACATGGCGGTTGGGGTGTTTGCGGGCTTCGTCGGGCGTGAGAATGCCATGTTCAATCGCCTTCTGCACCCAGGTGTGATCCACCGTCAACTGCCGGATGCCGCCGTCGCGCAACAAATAGATTCGGCTGTCGCCGATGTAAGCTGTGTACAACCGCCGGTTGGCAATGACGACGGCGACGCAGGTGGTGCCCATGCCTTCGTGCTCCGGGTTGCTGGTCACCTGCCGGGCAATGCCTCGCGACGTGTTCAGAAAACCGCGAGTGACAAGATCAAGATACGAAGTCGAGTCGGCCTGATCAAAAACGGCAGAGATGGCGTCAATGGCGATTTGCGAAGCCACTTCGCCCGATCGCTTGCCGCCGATGCCGTCGGCCACAATTGCCAGCACAGTGTTGCCCCTCTCGCCGGGCGCGGGCTTATAAGACACCACCGTGGCCCGGTCTTCGTTGTTCTTCCCCTTTTCGCCCGGATGTGTCTGATAGCCCAGAATGAGATCGGTGGTGGTCTCGCGGATCATGGTGGCGGGATCGGGGTAAGCGTCGGCGTGGCCGGAAGCGAGGTGGGGCTGGCGACCAGGGTCGGGGTCGCCGTCGGCGGTTGGGTGGCAAACTCGATGTGTTCCGGGGTGGCAGTTACCACGACCACCGTCGGCGTGGGCTGTTGGCGGGCCAGCAACCAGTTGGCGGTGATCACCCCAAATTCGACGACTGAAATGATCGAGCACAAGAACAGAGCCGCCGCTAACACAAACGCCACGCGAGTGCCGCGTGAGAACCGGCGGCGCGGCTTCTCGGAGCGCGGGGCCTGCGGGCGGGCTACGATGGCTTCGTCCAGGCGGGTGATGATCTCTTCAACGCGAGGTCGCTGATCCGGCTCCTTTTCGAGGGCGGCCATGATGATCTCGTCAATCTTCGGCGGGATAGCGGGGTTGAGGTCACGCGGCGGCTTGGGGCTGGTGCTGAGGATGGCGCTGGTGAGCTTGTCGCGTGGCAGGCCTTCGTAGGGCAATTGCTCGGTGAGCATGCGGTAGAGCAAAACGCCCAGGCCGTAAACATCCACTTTGGATTGGTCGCCCACCTGCTCGGGCGCGGTTTCGCCGCGCATGAGGCGGATGCGCTCCGGCGGCATGAAGGCCACCGAGCCGGCGTGCGGCCCGGTCTTTTTAGCTTTGGCGGCGATGCCGAAGTCAATGAGCACCGGCTGGGCCAGGCGGCGGCGGCCACTGGTAGGAAAGCGGAAGAGGATGTTGTCCGGCTTCAGGTCGAGGTGGGCCAGGCCTTTGGCGTGAATGTGATCCAGGGCCAGGCCGATCTGGTAGGCCACTTCGAGAGCCTCGGCCACCGGCAGGGCGCCCGAATTTTTGACGAGCGAGTCCAGCGAGCCGCCGCCGAGGTATTCCATGACACAGAACCAGGGGTGGCTGGGAAGCTCGGTGGCGCGGGCGGCGTAGGGGTTGCGGGGCAGGCCACGCGGAATCGGGAAGAGGCGGACAATGTTGGGGTGGCGAAGCCGTTTGAGAATCTCGACCTCGTTGTTCAGGGCCTCAAAATAAAAAGCCTGCTCGCTGGCGGCGTTTTCCTGCGAGGGCGGGACGATGCGGGCGATCTTCAAGGCTACTTTATCCGGCAGGGTGTCCACGTTGCCGCCGCCGGTTTTTTCGCCGAGCAACAACTCCTTGTTGACGGCGGCAATGAACACCCGTGACATGCCGCCGCTCCCGGCGGGCATGCTCTCGGTGATCGTGAACGGCCCAATCGTCGCCCCGATACTCAACTCAAGCATGGCTCACTTCTTCTCGCCCGGGTCGGAGCCGGCAGGCTTGTCTTTGTCGTCGGCGTCGGTCTCTGGCGGCGTGGGGTTGAACGACGGGTCAAAGGCTTCAGTGCGATACACGTCGTCGCCAAGCGGCGTGGTTTCGGAAGCGCGCGAGCCGTGATCGGTTGGCTCGTGAACGGGCTTAAGCTCCGGCGACTGGGCGGCAAAGGCCGGTGGCTCAAACGGCTCGGTGGAATGATCTTCGATAACGGGCGGTTCAGGCGTGGAGTCGGGGGCGGGTTCAGAAAGGGGGGCGGGCGAGGTTTCGGCGGCGACCACCTGGCGCAGCATGAATCGCAACTGCACCCGGCCCAGGTTGATCAGGTCGCCATGCTGAAGTTGCTGGCCGGTCATTGGCACCTGGTTGTAATTCACCCAAGTGCCCGAGGTTGCGCCTTCGTCATAGATCATAAACACGCCGTCGGTCTCTTCGGCAATGCGGGCATGGAGGCGCGAGACGGAACGATCGGGGAAGACGATTTGCGCCAGCGTGCCATCGCGGCCCAGGCGCAGGTTGTCGCCGATAAGTTCGATGGGCGGGTGCGGTTGCTCGCCGTGAGACACGCCTACTTCGAGGTAGGCTTTCGATTTCATGTGAGCCAGGCCGCGAACCGGCGTGGGCATGAACGGCTCGGTAAATTCTTTGACGACCTTCTGGCTGGTGTCGCGCACAACGGTGGTGACAACGGTTGGCGGGCGGCGCAAATAGATAATGGCCGCAAAGATGATAGCCACCAGCGCCACCCCCAGCACGCCCAGCACGCCGGCCACAATCAGGGCCGGGCCGGCCAGCCGGGAGATGGGCGGCGGAATGTCCACCCGCACCAGCACGTTGGCAATGTCGGTTCGGCCCTCCAGGCCAAGCTCGTCAACGGCCACCACCTGCACCCCGTGAGCGGCGGTTTCACCGTAGCCGCTTAAGTCCCAGGTCACGCTGTCCAGCGGCGGTGCGGTGCGCTCATCCACCACCGCCCCGTCCACCAGCAATTGCAGTTTGCTCACCGAGCGGGGGAAGCCGTCGGGGAAATTCACTTGAACAGCAAGGGTCTGCAAACGCGGATCAATGGTGGCCGGGTCGGCCCCGGCCTGACTGGTGCTTCGCAATATTTCGGCGGGCAGGTTAGTGATGGAAATGACCGGCGGCTGAACGGTGATCGAATAAGCGGCGGGCGGCGAGGTGACGACGGTTCCCCCGATGTTGACGGTGGCAATGAGCGTTTGTTGCCCCGACTGCGCCACTTGCGAACGATAGACGAGCCGGTATTGGGCGCGTTGAGTCACCAGCGCATCCCACAGCGTCGTCATCGAATTGGGATCGTCAAAGTAGCGGTACGAGCCGCCGGTGAGCACGGCCAGCCCTTTGAGGTTCTCCGCCGCCGGGGCCACCTGGTTCTCCTGCGGGCCGACGAGGACGGTGTGAATAACGATGTTCTGGGCCACCGCCTGCGCGGCCAGCGTGGCAATCTCGGCGTCGGCAGAGGCGTCAATGCCCGACGAGAAGATGACGATCTCGCGCCGCATGCCGAGTCGCGGCGGCTCCGCCGTCACCGCGTTGAGGCCCTGCCGGATCAGCCCGAACAGCCCGGTCTCAAACAAAAATTCGCTCTGGTAAGAAATCAAGGCGTTGCGAATCTCGCCGCCCACTGTCGAGTGTTCCAGGATCGGGCCTTCGGGCGCGTAAAGGCTCACATCGTCGAGCGCGTCCTTCATGAAGGGCCGGGTTTCGCCGACGGCGAAATTAATCACCGCCGTCTTCACGTAGTCCAGCCGGGTGAGAGCTTCCCGATCGCGCTTGGAAAAGATGTTGGACGATTCGATCACAAACGCGATCTGCAAGCCGGTCTCTTCTTCGCTCAGGCCGGTGATCGTCAGCGGCGAGTTGTTCTCGGTGAGTTGAAACGCGGTTTGAGTGAGGCCGGGCACGCGGTTGCCTTCAAGCTCGGAGACGGCGATGAAGGCCCGGACTTCGGGGAAGGCCGAGATATCAATGGTGGTGATGGCCGCCGAGGCGGACGTTTGAGCCGCCGCCGGCGGGGAAGCCGTCACCCAGGCCAAAGCCGCCGACAGGCACACAAGCGCAATACGCCTCAGCAAAGTTGCGAGGGCAGTCGGGCAGCCAGGGGTGATCATTTCTTAAGGGTTTTGGGTTTGTGGAAGGTGAAGGCAATGCCGCCGAGGTGAATCTGATCGCTGTCAGCCAGAATTACCGCTTCCTTGCTCTCCAGCCGTTTGCCGTTGACCCAGGTGCCGTTGAAACTGCCCATGTCCATGATGCGATAGACGTTGTCGTCCCCGGCAAATATCCGGCAATGGAAACGGGAAACGGTCTTGGCTTTCTCCAGCATCATCTGGCGCACGTCAAGGTCGGGAACCCAGGTGTCGTCGGTGGGGGCCGAGCGGCCAATGACCATCTCGCGGCGGGTGACCGGAATCCGGTCGCCGCGCTCGGAGATCAGGTAACACTCGCTTTCAGGCGCGGCGGTGATCTGGGCCACTGTGTTATTGCTGGTGCGAATGCCCAGCGTATCCCAGGGCAAGGAGAGCGGCTGGCCACCACCGATCAACTCCAGATCGTTGAGTAGAGAGTCGGGCGAGGGATAGCGGTCTTCAGGGTCGAGGGCCAGAAGCGTCTGGACGACCTCGTTGGCGGTTCGGGCCGGGCCGGCGCGGCGCGAGCGCGAAGGCGCGGTGGCGTCAGGCCGCTGGTCGAGGAAGATGTGCTGGCCGCGGCGGTTGCGCGGCGGCACTTTGCCGGTGAGACACTCGGCCATTACCACGCCCAGCGAGTACAGGTCGGAGCGGATGTCCACGTTGCGCGAGTCTTTGAGTTGCTCGGGCGAAGCGTAAGAGAGCGTCCCGGCGAACACGTCGGTGCCGGTGATGGTCTTTTCGCCCAGATTCTTGGCCACGCCAAAGTCAATGATCTTGGCCGTGTTGTCTGCCGTGATCATGATGTTCTGCGATTTGATGTCGCGGTGGACGACGCCGAGATGGTGAAGCTCGACCAGGGCTTTGGTGATCTGGGTGGAGAGGGTCAGGGTGTTGGTCTCGGAGAGGGTGATCATTCGCTCGATGATCGAGGCCAGGGTCAGGCCTTCCACGTATTCCATAGCAATGAAGCTGACCGGCGCAGGCAGGTCGTCCTGGGTGTGGTTGAGGCCGTAATCGTAAATTTCGACGATGTGGCGGGTGTTCACCTGCTGAAGAACTTTGATCTCGCGCAGGAAGCGGGCGATGAACTTGCTCTCGATGAGGTGCGGGTGGATGATTTTGACGACGGCAATGCGGCCTGTGCCGGAATCGCGGGCCAGAAACACTGCCGCCGAGCCGCCCACGCCGAGTTGGTCGTAAAGTCTGTAGCGTCCTTTGATGGTTTTTCCGACTAACATGTGACAGGCATTCTAACATGCCCATTCAAAGCGGGCAATTGAGAAGAAGGTTGCATTAGCATTTCAGTATCCAGGTATCCTCGCGAAGGTTTGAAACCAGGGAGGATTAATCTCACGGACAAACCCCATCCGGTTTATAAGCCGCGTACACTTCGCAAAATTCTGCCACCAGCGCATCATGCTCGGCTTGCGGCACGGCGGCATTCACCTCCGGCGCGTCTTGCGCGCAACGGAAGCCGATGTCCACATCGGTGAAGCCGCGGCCTTGCGGATAGCGGCGGCTGGTGGTGAAGAACGAGCCGTCGGCGTTATCGAAACTGCCGCCCCGGAAGATGTTCTGTGTGCCTTCGGTGTTGAGCGGATTGCTGGCCGGTGAGTCGGCGTAGAAGGTCGGGGCAAAAGAGTCGGCCACCCACTCGTTCACATTACCGGCCATGTCAAACACGCCAAACGGACTCGCGCCGTTAGGATAACTGCCAACCGGTTGCGTGTCGCGGGCGCTGGCCGCCGAGAGATTTAGATCGAATGACTTGCCCCACGGCCATTTGAAATTCCCCGGGCCGCTTGCCGCATATTCCCACTCGGCCTCACTGGGCAGGCGCTTGCCGGCCCAGGCGCAGTAGGCGTCCGCCTGAACCCACGTCACGCCAATCACCGGATAGTCGTCGAAGGCCGGGTCAGTGCTGTAGCCGGCGCGGGTGAACGAACTGCCCCGGCCGGCCGTGCAGTCGCCGGCGGCCACACACTCGCGATACTCCGCATTCCTCACCTCAAACTGATCCATGTAATAAGCACTGAGCAGAACCGGATGCTCCGGCTTCTCGTTGGCTCGACCGTCGGACGAACCCATGAGGAAGTGACCGGCGGGAATTAACACCATGCCTTCAGGAACGGGCGGCACGACGACGGTAGCGGTCGGGGCGACCGTCTCGGTTGGAACAACAGTGTCGGTGGCAACGACTGGAATCGGAGTCTCAGTTGGAACGGCCACCACCTCTTCAACTTCGTGAAGGACGATGGAAGCATAGTGAATGTGCGCCAGAGTCTCGTCCACTGTTTCGAGAATGAAGCCGGTTTCGCCGTTGGCATAATCGGCGTCCGTAAACTCAGCGGCCACGTTGCCGTTGATTGTAAAAATAAACGTCGGGCCGTTGACTTCCACCCGCAGGTTGTTCACGCCCGCCCCGCCCTGAATCGAGTCATCCGAACCCTGGGCCAGCACCGCCGGGCCGGAGGCTGAATTTTTGACGGCTTGCCAGGTCTTGGTGCGCGATGAGATCAGGAAAGCATAATAGTTCTCGCCGGAGCGACGCACGGCCAGGCCGTAACGGAAGTCGCCTGTGGTGGTCGTCGTGTGATCCACCAGCACATCGGTCTCGGCGATGTAGTTGGCAAAGCCCAGATCGCGAGTCATAACCAGCCGATCATTGGCCGCCGCCACTTGAAGATGATAGAACGACTGCGGATGAAAGCCAAACTTGTAGCTGCCTTCCTCGCCCACCGGCCAGCCGCTGGTTGGATCAGCAAATTCGTCCTGATAAAGCACGCCCTCCGCGAGCTGAGTCGGCGCAACCGGCAGAGCCGTGCTTTGGGCCGACTGGCCGCTCACCTGTGGAGCCGCGCACCGGAAACCGGCGGCGGCGATCATTGTGCCCTCGTTCGGGTTGCCCACCAGCCGGTAAGCCATGTCCTTCAAGAAGCCGGACGCGCCGCCGCGCAAAACCTGGTTTCCTTCGGGCGCGGCCAGATAAGGCTCGGCCACCCACTCCCACACGTTGCCCGCCAGATCAAACACGCCATAGCGACTCCGGTTGGCGCTCACCGTGCCAACATCGTAGGTTTCGTTGCCGGGCAGTTTAACGCTGTCCTCTTTGTTGCCCCACGGAAACAAATCATTCTCCGGCCCGCGCGCGGTCACTTCCCATTCGGCCTCGGTGGGCAAACGCTTCCTGGTCCAGGCGCAATAATCGGCGGCCTGATCCCAGGTCACGCCCTGCACAGGCCGGTTGTCGTGGCCGGGCGGGAAGGCGCCGGCGGCCCAACTAACGGGCGGCGGCTTCCCTGTCTCGGACACAAACTTCGCATATTGGGTGTTGGTCACCTCGTGTTGATCGATCCAAAACTCAACCAGCGTCACCTGCTGAAGCGCGGCGTGATTCTCGTCCACCGCATCGAGGCCGACCAGATACACACCGCCGTTGATGCGAATCATGCCCTCGGGTGGCGGGAGCGCATCGGCGCCGCCGCCAAATAAACGGCTCGAGCCAAAGGCAACGGCGATGACGGCAATGAGGCCGATCACGCCCAAGGCGCCGCAACCGATAATGAACGGCATCCAGTTTCGCTTCGGGGTCGCCGCCTTTGGTGGTTGAACCGGAGGCGCGGAAAGCGCCTCGGTCGTCGAGGCTCCCACCGCTGTTTGGCCGACGGGTTTCGTCACTGTGGGCGCCGACGGCGGGGCTGCCGAGGTTGAACCGGAAGCAGGTCGAAGCATGGCGGCTGGCCCGTAGACAGCCCGCAAAGCCGCCGCCATCTCTTCCGCAGTTTGAAAACGATCTTCCGGTTGTTTGGCCAGCGCCTTTTCGACAACGGCCACCAGCGCCCCCGGCACGTCGTCGGCCAGTTCGCGAATATCGGGCACCGGCTCGTTGACGTGCATGAGCATCAGCCGGAGAGTCGAGTCAGCGTCGAAGGGGCAACGCCCGGCCACCATCTCGAACAGCACCACGCCCAGCGAGTAAATATCGGCCCGCGAGTCCGGGCGCTCGCCGCGCACCTGCTCCGGCGAAATGTAAGAGGGCGTGCCGACGATGGCCCCGGTGGAGGTCTGCTGTTGCTGGCCGCTGAGCATTTTGACCACGCCAAAATCCATCAGCACCGGATCGCTGTCCTGGTTGATCATGATGTTGGCCGGTTTGAGGTCGCGGTGAATCATGCCGCGCTCGTGAGCGTAATGCACGGCTTCGCACACGGCGGTCATGAGGCGAGCCGCTTCAGTCAGAGGCAGGCGGGTGTGGCTGGCGTTCAGGGCTTTGAGGCGAGCTTGCAGGGTCTCGCCCTGCACGTGCTCCAACACCATGTAATAGGTGTCGCCGTCGTGGTCGAAGTCGTAAACCTGGATGATGTTGGGGTGGCGAAGCTGGGCCACTGCCGCCGCTTCTTCTTCAAAGCGGCGCACAAACTCCGGGTCGGCGGCCAGGTGCGGGTGAATCAGTTTGACGGCCACCGTGCGGCGCAGGTTGGGGTCGGCGGCTTTGTACACGGTGGACATTCCACCCTGGCCAAGCTGAGAGTCGATTTTGTAGCGTCCGGCGATGGTTTGACCAATCCAACTAGATAAGGGCATCTCTGTTCTCCGTATTGGCTAGATGATAATGCGAAAGAGAGATTTAGCCAACTGCCGCTATTGCCCGATGCGTTTCAAAAGCCTGTCAGGTCTGTCTGATTCGCCAACTGCTCGTCAATGTAAGCCGCCACTTCCCGCAAAGTCTTCAACTCCTGGGCCGCCTCGTCGGAGAGCGTCGCCGGGGCAAACGCCTCCTCAATCTCCAGAATGACCGACATCACGTCGAACGAGTCCAGCCCCAGATCGTCCATCAATGATTGGTCGAGCGGCACGCGCTCCGGCCCAACTTTCAGTTTGGCGGCGACGAGTTGTTGAAGTTGGAGTTCGGTTGAGGTGGGCATTGGCCTAATTTAACCACGAAGATACCAGGACACAAAGCCTCAAAGTTTTCTCTGTGGCTTTGTGTCTTCGTGCCCTCGTGTTCAAAACAGCCGGAATTGTTCAAGCGTTTCAGCCGCGATCAGCGACTCGCCACGATAAAGCGGCGCGGGGCGGAAGCCGTATGACTTGGCGAGGTCGAAAATAGTTTGCATTCGCTCCGGGGTAATGTTGCCCTGGCCCATCGAATAACTTTCGTAACGGCCCGACATTGCCAGCGCCATCGCTTCGCTAAAACAGCCGTACATGAGTTGAGGCGCGGGCAGTTGCAGATAGGCGCTCAAGTCGAGCGCGAACGGCATCTCGGCCATGCCGCCGGAAAAGATAATGGCCTCGCGGCGCGGCGCGGGCAACAGGGCAACTGTGTCCGGGTAGCCCACGTCGCACACAACTGTGCCGGGCCGCAGGTCGGCTTCGGCCAGCAAAGGTTGCCCGGCGCTGGTGGCGGTGATGATGATGTCGGCGGCGTAAGCGTTCGAGCCAATCTCAACGTTAGGAAGCGCCAACCCGGCGCGCAAGGCTTCGAGTTTGGATCGGTTGCGGGCGAGCAATATCAGCCGTTTGACTCGCGGGGCGAGGGCCGACACGCAGGCCCGGCCAATGTCGCCGGTTGCGCCGACGATTGCCACCGACCGTTCAGCCAACGTCCAGCCCAATTTTGCCAACAACGAGTAAAGCTGTTCAAGGGCCAGCGCCGCCGTGAGCGAGTTGCCGGAGGTGACGGCCAGCCCGAACTCGCGGGCCAGCGATTCCCCCTGCGCCCCGCCGACGATGGAAGTGAAGCCGCCGAGGCCGACGATCTTCGCGCCGAGTTCGTGAGCCAGCTTGCAGGCCGCGCGCACGGTTTTGCCGGCGGCGGCGAGGCCGCGCGGCGAGTTTACCTGTTCGGGCAGAAATGAACAGAGGATCATCTTGCCACGAACAACCGAGCCGTCGGCCAGCGGCACGACGATGTCTTCTTTCGCGGCGCGGGCAGGAGTCATTTCAAAGAGTTTGGTCAGCGCCGAGACACCTAGTGTTCGCTTCGCGGAGACACCAGGTGTCTCGGCGCGTTCAATCGCGGCAAGATGTTCGTAGCTGGCCGGGTGGCCGAGCAAGGCGAATGTAATGCTGGACATTTTTTGGACAATGGACGCTTCGCAAGCGGATTTAGTAGATGATATTTTATCCTTTTATCTGTTCAATATGTTCAATCCGTTGACCCAAACTCCCCGGCCAGGTAACGCGCTTTGCAGTCGAGGCGTTTGAGTTTGCCGGTGAGGGTGGATTGGATGGATTTGGGTTTGAGCAGGATCACGTCACCCGCCGGGTAGCCTGCCGCCACTAAAGTTTGGCGGAGGCGCAAGCGTAGAGCATCTTGATCTTCATCAGGATCAAATTCGGCTAACACAACCAATCGCTCGGATGCCGTCCCGGCATCTTCAACACCAATGGCGACTACGCGCTCGGCGCGCACGCCTGGCACGGCGCTGGCAATTTGCTCCACGTCGTCAGGATAGTAGTTGCGCCCGCCGACGATGATGACTTCCTTCTTTCGGCCCGTGAGGTAAAGTTCGCCGTCGGCGAGGTAGCCGAGGTCGCCGGTCCAGAGCCAGGTATTGCGTAGTGCGTATTCCGTTGATTCTGCGTTTGCATGGTAGCCGCTCATTAAACTCGGACTGCGGACGATGATTTCGCCGGTTCGGCGTTCGGGCAAGGTTGAGCCGTCGTCGGCGACGATGGCGACTTCGACGCCCGGCAGTGGCGGCCCCACCGAGGCCAAGAGGCGGGTGTCACCGGAGTGAGCAGGTCGGGCTTCGCCATCGGCCAGTTTAGCAAAATCCACTTCATCAAACTTTGGGTCGCGATCCAGCGCGGGCATCGTCACTGCCAGAGCGGCCTCGGCGAGTCCGTAGGTGGGCGTGAAGCTGGCGGAGCGAAACCCGGCGGCGGCAAATTTTTCGCCGAAGGTTGCGAGGCTGTCGCGGGTCACGGTTTCTGCGCCGACGAGGGCGACGCGAACGGCGCTGAGGTCGTAGCCGGTTGCGTCTTTGAGGCGTTTGGCGCACAGGGCGTAAGCCGAAGGCGGGCCGCCGGTGATGGTGGCTTTGGTTTCGGAGAGTGCTCTGAGCCACGAGGCCGGGCGGAGGACGAATTCTTCTGCCGGGATGAGGTTGACGAGGCCGCCGGTGTAGGCCGGGGTGAGCAGGAAGCCAATGAGGCCCATGTCGTGAAAGAGTGGCAGCCACGAGACGGCCCAATCTTTGAAGCGGTCGTAGAGGGCGAGCGAGGTTTGGAGGAGGGCGGTTTGGGCGAGGAGGGCCCGCTGGGTGAGGAGGACGGCTTTGGGGTCGCCCGACGTGCCGGAGGTAAATTGAACGAGGCCGAGATCATCGGCGGTGGAGTGGCTGTCGTAGTTCGGCGTCATTGCTTCGGCCTGCCCTTCGGCGAGAACGGCAATGTGGCTGAACTGTGGAAGTTGAGCGAGTTTGGCTTGGTCACTTGGCACAACGAGAGCTTTAGCGTTGACGAAGCGGATTCGGTCGGCGAGCGTGGCAAGATAAGGATCGTCGGCGGCGAGGCGACGAGCGGGAGCAACCGGAGCCGGGACAACGCCGGCCATGAGCGCGCCGAAGTATGCGCCCACGAAGGCGTCGCAGTTGGGCAGGGCGATGATGACGGCCTCGCCGTGTTTGAGGCCGCGCTCGGCGAACAAGGCCGCCCACTGCGCCGACCATGTCCACGCTTCGGCGAAAGTGCGCTGTTTTTCGACAACCCCTTTTTTCAGGATTCGGGTGAAGGGCTGGTCAGGGATGGTTTGGGCGTGGCGGGCGAGGGTGGAGGGAAGAGTGCCGGGTGTGGCGTGGGGCGTGGAGCGTGAAAAGGTCATTCCAGCGATTTGCTTTGAGTGAGCAGGCGATGATAGCCGGTGAGGATTTCAGGCTTCTCCAGTGCTTCGGCAAATTGGCTCACCCAATTCTCAATGTAGTCTTCGTCCAGTTTGCCGCGATGGGCGATTAACAATTCTTCCAAATCTATCAAGTCTTTGCCACGCCCGGCGTAAGATTTTTGGATGATCAGATCTTCTATCGAGCAAACCCAGGCTTTCCAACCGCCCAGGTCGCGTTGAGAAGCTCGCTCTATGATCAATTCTTCGTATCCAGGCAAGGCCAGAAGAAAATCTACGATCACGCCTTCGATGACAACATCAACGATAAAGGTGTTTTCCGGGACATGTTTTCTGGCGCGATCAGGGAAAGCGGCTCGCAAAGCGGCGCGAATGGCAGGGTAGTTGGAGTTGGGGACGAGCAACTTTAGATCAACATCATCGGTAGTGCGCATAAAGCCCCATTGCGAAACCGCAACACCGCCGATAATTGCATAACGGTAGCCGCGTGCTTCAAGCCAGTCAATTGCTTTTCGCAGGGAAGGTTCAAGCCCTTTTTCCATGCGCCCGCCTCCAGGCCTCGAATTTTTGCATCTTAGCGTAGTATTCGACCCACTCTGTGAAAGCTTGTGCCTGCTGTCGTTCACTCTGAGGCGGGGCTATCTTCTTGGCGAACTCCCAGAGATCAACATACCGGTGCCAAAGTTCGGCTGGCGTCAATTTGTCGGCGTCTCGCACGCGGTCAAGCAATTTGGCATCATTCCATTGCTTGAAGGATTCATAAGTCTTGCGATAAAGCTCTTTGTCGAGTTGCATGCCGTGATTCTACTCCTGAACCCTCACTTGTACGACTCAGCCTGCAACGTGAACAGCCGCGCATAAGTCCCGCCCAGCGCCAGCAGATCGCCGTGCGTGCCTTGCTCGGTGATGTGGCCGTTTTCGATAACGAAGATGCGGTCGGCCATGCGGACGGTGGAGAAGCGATGGCTGATGAGAACGGCCATCTTGTCGGCGGTCAGCTCGCGGAACTGCTGGAAGACCTTGAATTCGTTCTCGGCGTCGAGGGCGGCGGTCGGCTCGTCGAGGACAATTACTTCGCAGTCGCGCATGAAGGCCCGGGCCAGGGCGATCTTCTGCCACTCGCCGCCGGACAGATCGCGGCCTTTGGAGAACCAGCGGCCCAGCATGGTCTCGTAGCCTTCGGGCAGGGCGGCGATAACGGGATCAGCGCCGCTCTTTTCCGCTGAACCGACGATGCGCGGGCGATCTTCCAGCGATTCGATCTGGCCGAAGCCCACGTTCTCGAAGGCGGCCAGGTGATAACGCACGAAGTCCTGAAAGATCACGCCGATTCGCTGGCGCAATTCACGCAAATCGTAGTCGCGCAGGTCAACGCCGTCGAGGAGGATTTGGCCCTCAGTGGGGTCGTAGAGGCGGGTGAGGAGTTTGATCAGAGTCGTTTTCCCGGCGCCGTTCGGACCGACCAGAGCGATCTTCTCGCCGGGTTGAATCTTCAGGGTCACGTCGTGCAGAGCATAATCGTCGTGGCCTTCATATTTGAACGAGACGTTGCGAAACTCGATGCCGTGCCGGATCTCAACCGGGGCCGGTTGGGGATTGGCGGCAACCACCATTTGTGGCTCAAGCTCCAGAAAGGCGAAGAGGTTGGACATGAAGAGGCCGTTTTCATACATGTCGCTCAGCCCGTAGAAAATGGCTTCGAACATGCCCTGGCTGGAGCGGGAGATAGTCAGGTAAAGAGTCATGTCGCCCAGGGTGATCAGCCCGCCCACCGCCCGCCAGACGATCCAGGCGTAAGCCGTGTAAAAAGAGAGCGTCGCCAGCAATCCCCAGCCGAGCGAGGCCACGCTCCGCTTTTGGGCGATGGTCTGATCCTCGCGCAGGAACTTCCAGAACAGGTCGGCGTAGCGGCCCAGCAATGGCTCGCCGAGGCCGAAGAGTTTGACCTCTTTGACGGCTTCGTAGTCGGTGAGCAGATGCTCCAGGTACATGAGCTTGCGGGCTTCGGGCGCGCGCCACGACAGCACGCGGAAGTTAAGTTCGGCGTAACGGCTTTGGGCAATGAAGGCCGGGATGGTGGCGGCGAACAACAGGAGCGCCAGCCACGGGCTAAAACGGAACAGGAGCGCCCCAAACGAGATCAGAGTGATAACGTTTTGAATCAGGAAGAAGCCGCCGTTGACGATTTGCAAACTGCGCCAGTCGGCCTCGCGGCGGGCGTTCTGCAGTTTGTCGTAGAACTCGGCGTTTTCGAAGTGCGAGAGGTCGAGGTCGAGCGCTTTGCGAATAATGCGCGAGTTGATGCTCAGGTTGATGCGGGCGTGCAGAATGTGCTCGGCCAGACTACGAGCCTGGCCGTTGGCGGCCTGAATGAAGAGCAGGATGAACTCGATGATCAACAACGGCAAGACGGCTTGCAGACCCACTTGAGGGTCGGTACGCAGATTGACAGCCGTCACCACCGCATCCACGATCAGCTTGCCCACCCACGCTTGAGCGGCGGGGAG
The DNA here is from genome assembly GCA_016197225.1 of Chloroflexota bacterium. NCBI lineage: Bacteria > Bacillati > Chloroflexota > Chloroflexota bacterium. The sequence goes on along the minus strand of JACPWC010000048.1, from coordinate 53,053 downwards.
CGCCGAGCCGATCAACGAGCAGGCCGCCATCCCTAAAGCCGAGGCCGGGTGCGCGCCCCACACCACCCCAAACGCCCGGCGGACGTTGAACGCCGCATCCTTGATTTGCGTCCAGCGGACTGTTTTTTTGTTTTCGTTCTCAGAGAAGAAGTGGATCATGCGGAGATTGTAGCATGAGGGTGCCACATTGCCCGGCTGGACGTTTGGAGAGGAGATTGGAGGTTAGAAATCGTCCGGCGGCTCGCCGAGCATCATCAGGTAATTGAAATTGCCCTCCCCGGCGGTGCGTATCAGTTGGCGGACGATGGCTTCGGCGTTGTCATACGGCCCGGAGATGAACAAGGGCTTGCCGTCTTTGCCAAACTCTACCTTGCCACTCCGGGGGTGCGTCTCCGGCGGGTCAAGCACCCATTGCGAGTCCCGGAAGTCGCGCTGAGGCTGGAAGCCGAATTTGGCCGCATACTCAATGCCGCCATAGACAATTTCGTGGGCCAGCGCGGGCGAGATGCTCATCGGCGGCCCGGCGCTGCGATATATGTGAGGAAGAGCGTCGTGGCGAAATTCACTCGCTGGAATATCGGCGTTGCAATAGGTGTCCTTCAATCCCAGGCATAACACGTCCACCAAGTAGTTGCCAAACACGATGTTGCCGTTGGGCTGGCGGCGGGCGACGACGACAACCGCCAAACCGCCCTCCCCACTCTGCCAGTCTTTCTGGGCCCAACAGCCTTCAATGGGGTAATTGCGCGCGTGGCGGACTTGGTACAAGGCCGTCACCGCCCCAAGCGCCCGCTCTCGCTTGTGAGAAAGTTTCTCCTTTGTGCGCTTCTTGAGCGCTTTATCTTGTTTTTTCTTTTGGCCTTTTTTCATCGGGTTATCTCCTGAAGCGAGTTGAGCGCTTTCGGCTCGCAAGAAAGATAACACGGATTTGGCGAATTTAGCTGAGTGCGCTCCCTTTAATGCAAAAACCCGCTGTTTTCGCCCCTAGAACATCCGGCCTACAAAATGCCCCCCCGCTAGCGCATTCCCGCATTTTAGAGTATAGTTTCGGCCACTTTCGTATCCGAACCACTTTCAACAAAGGAGCACAACAATGGCAAAAGGAATGAATAAATCCGAATTTGTGGCGGCGCTGGCCGAAAAAGCCGGGCTTGAGAAAAAGCAGGTGAATGCTGTACTTGAGGCAATCTCCACGATTGCGACCAGCGAACTCAAAAGCTCGGGCGAAATGACCCTGCCCGGCCTGGTCAAACTCACGGCAGTACACAAGCCCGCTCAACCCGAGCGACCAGGCGTCAATCCATTCACCAAGCAACCCATCACAATCAAGGCTAAACCAGCCACAACTGCAGTGAAGGCCCGCCCCATCAAGGCCCTCAAAGACGCAATCGCCTAACTCAGCAAAAACGCCCCGAAATTTCGGGGCGTTTTTGATTCCAGTCTTTGATTTGCCCGCAGTTGCACTGCGGGCGACAGTGCGACTGTCACCTAAACACAAAGTTTCTGGTGAAGCCGTCACTTGTTCCCCGGCCCGTAATCTTCGATCACCATTTTCGCTACGTTCCGCCCGATTTCGACGGCGAAGTTCGTGCCGCGATCCCAGGGGTAGACCTGACTCATGCTGGCAAAATACAGGCCTTTGAGCGGCGTACGAATCGCCGGGATGTTTTGCGAGTGATTGACCGGCGGCACGGGCTGAGCGTACGGCGTTTTCCAAACCCAGAAACTTTTGATCCAACTGCGATCAAAGTTAGGATTGAAGCGTTTGAGGGCGGGCAGGAACCGCTCCAGCAGTTCATTGTCCGCCAGGCGGAAATACTCGTGGTCGGAGTCGAGGTAATCGCCGCAATAAACAAGGTTGTCGCCGCCGTAATGAGTGGGGCCGATGTAGTTAGTGTGCTCCACCAGCGCCAAAAATGGGAAACCGGCTTCTTTGGGGATGTTGTGCCAGTAATACTTGGTGAGCCGCCGCGTGAGCGACAGCACCATCACTACCGCGCCCATTGATTTCAGGTTGAGCAGTTTCTGGGCATATTCGCTAGTCAGGTCAGGGGCAAGCCGGGCCATGGCCGCCGGCGATGAAGTGGAGATGACCAGGTCAAACGTTGCCCCGGCAGAGACGGTTTCTACGTTGAAGCCGCCGTCAGCGCTTTTCTTGATTCCCGTCACTTGGCTGTTCAACCAGATTTGCGCGCCCTGCTTCTTCACCACTTCGGCGAGCTTATCTAAAAACGCTTGAAATCCGCCGATGAAGGTGCCGAGGCGAGTGGTGCGGCTGTGCAGGCGCGCCCACAGCCAGGCCATGTTCACCACCTTCAGGTTTTCTTCGCCAAATTTGCTTACCAACAGGGGCCGCCATAAAAGCTTGTAGACGTTTTCGCCGAACCAGCGGCGTGTCCACTCGTCGGCGGTCACTTTTTCCAGCGGTTGCCACCAGGGCGAGAAACGCAGGTAAGCGCCAGCCAGGCCGAAGCGGATCACGTCGGGAATTGAAAAGTGCCGCAGGAGAAACAGCGGCATGTTGGTGAACATCGAGTCGAAGGGGTGGAATTTGCCGTCGTAGTAAATGACGGTGTACGGGCGCGGAAAGACGACTTGGTCGCGCCAGCCCAATTCGTCAATCAGGCCGAGGATGCTTTTGTCTGATTGAAACCAGTGATGGTAGAACTTTTCGAGCGACCATTCCCAGTGTGAGGCTTTGAACCCGGCGGCGAGGCCGCCGACGTTGGGCGCGCCCTCAAAGAGAGTGACGTTGTGCCTGGCTTTGGTGAGGTCGTAGGCGGCGGCCAGCCCGGCCGGGCCAGCGCCGACGATAGCGATTTTCATGATTGACGCATCTCTCTGAGCAGGCTTATAATCAGCCTTGTAAGCTTGCTTTGCAAGTTCCCCCCGGTGAAGTCGTGCCCGACAGATGGGCGCGGGTTGGGTTTCAGGTGCTAGGAGCCTGAATAAAAGCATCCCCAACTAGCCGGGGCGGTTTTATTTCCCCGTGAAGTCTATCAGTTTAGCCTTGTCGTGCAAGTAGCCAAGGAGGGCATTGTCGCCAATGTGCTCGCTTGCCGTCGCGCCTGCCAGCATATCGGCTACTTGCAGGCCGTCTTCTTCACGCGCTGGCCTCACCCGGATATCTTTGAGCAGGGTTGAGCCAACGCGTCGCAATTTGTCTGATACGGCAATTCGTATTCTTTGCTGCAGAGCAACTTCGTCTCGACTTCCGTCAATGAGCAAGACCGCGTTATCAATCGACTCGGCAGGCATTTCGGCAACAGTTTCGGCGACGAAGTGCGCTACCAGGTCGTCGCCCCGCATTTTGCGCCAATCCTGCCCAAGAGCAGGTTTGTCAACTCGCAACGCAACAGCCGTAATATCTGTTTGAGCCAGCAAAGAAAAAAAGGCGGGCTTGATCAGTTCTGAAGCGTTCTTGAAGTGGAAATAGAAATTGCTGCCAAGCCTATAGTCATCGCGAAGCTTTTTCAAAGGTTCCGCAAAACCGGCAGTAGTAGCAAGACAGGCAAAAGCAAGAAACTTGGACGAACCTCGATTGAATTTGAAACCGGGGTCGCCTGACCAATCCATGTAAAGTGTCTTCATCGCAGCCTCCTGATAAGATAAACAAAATAAGGAGGCAAAAGTTGACTACGAACTTGCTCCGACAACTTCACACCTCAAAACAGGCGGCTTTCAAACCCCTTCTTTGGCCTCTCTCACCTCGGCCAGTTCTGTTTCCAGATTGCTCCACGACAAGCTCTCTTTGCCAAAGTAATACAGCCCCAGCGCGGTGATGGGGAGCCAGAGAGCGGCGTGCAGGACGATGGTGTAACTGGCGGCAATGTCGCGCGGCACGCCATAAGCCGAAAGCACGGCGATGCCCGGCGCATCGAATGTACCCACGTAGCCGGGCGCAGACGGAATCGTGGTGGCCAGGTTGACGATGCCGTTCATGAGCATGAGGGTGAAGAAGGGAACGCTGAAGCTGAAGGCGTGCATGACAAACCAGTATTTCACCGTTTCCAACAGCCAGATGACGACCGAGGTGGCAAAGACCATGAAGATGTTGACTGGCGAGCGAAGCGATTCCAGGCCAGTCCAAAAGCTGACGACCATTGCTGGATACTGCCCACATAGCCCGAGTCGCCGGAGACGGCGGCCAGGGCCGGCAGGTTGAAGATGACGAAGCCCAACATGACCACGCCGTCGAACACGCGCTCGATGACGACGGTGGCCAGGCTGGCGCTGACCGGCACGTCTTCTTTGCGCTTGAGGATGTAGGCCCGCAAAAGCTCGCCGATGCGGGCCGGGTAGATGTTGTTGCCCATGTAGCCGACGACGACGACGGGGAACATGGCGCGGAGTGAGATGTGCTTGAGCGGGCGCAGAAGGTAGTGCCAGCGCCAGGTTCGCGCCCACACGGCCAGGAAGTACACGACAATGGCTGGAACGAGCCACCAGTAGTTCGCGCTCTGCAGGGCGGCCCAGGCCTGGCTCAGGTCAATGCCCTGAAGCGCAATCCAGACAAAAACGGCGCTGACGGCCAGCCCGAGGAAGAATTGCCAACGTTTCATTGAAAGTTACCACGCGCAAAAAAGCGGGGCCAAGCCCCGCAGGATGAAGAGATTATACTCCACGATTAAACAAAACGGGCGAGGTTGTGGAACCCCGCCCGGTCTGATGGTTGTATTCAGTTTTTAGGCGGCTTCAGCCACCAGTTCAGGCAACATTTTGTCGAGCAAACGTTCAAGGGCCATTGTGTGGCTGCAACAATTGTGCATCAAAAAGTACTCGCAGTCGCAATGCCATTTCCCATTATCGAAACTCACGGCGTGGTCGTTGTTGTCGCCGTGGAACTTTACTGAAAAACTTTCGAAGCGAAAGCGGTGGCGCTCCTCAGCATAGCGTTTGGCCTTCTCAATTTTAGCGATCCGATTGTCCATCATGTGAATTTTCTCCTTCCGTAAAGTGTGAGGTGGGATAGAAACAAAAAAGCACGCGGATACAGAACTCCCGCGTGCTTTTAGGTTGCAGCAAACTCCAGTGAGGCTTTATCTCCGGGCATAGGCTTTTTCCTTGGCTCCTTTGACAGTTTGCAGTATAAACAAAGTGACCCCAGGTGTCAAATGACGTTTGGCCTACGCCGATAAGTATTTCATGAGCAATCTTTGTTCATTCAGCAACTACCTTTGAGATAACGGCGCCAGCCCGACAATGATGATGACAATTGCGCCCAGAACGGCAAACAGGCTGTTCCGATAACGGATTGTGTCGATCTCCTTTTTCCAGCGCGAGGGCAGGTGGGCGGCAATGGCGGCAAAAATCATGGTGATGGCGTGCTGGATTCGGTAGGGCGCAAAGCCGGCCCCGGCAAACCCCGTCCAGAACATGTAAATCAGGCCCAGGGCGACTTGCAAATCCATCATTCCACTGAAGACGGCGGCTAACCCGTTGTCCAGCCGGTCGAACCGGGCCGCCCGCCGCCAGCCCGCGAGGAACCGGATCACGGCGGCCAGGGCCGCGATCAGGATCAGCCAGCGCACGAGGGAATGAAGAACCAGTAAAAAGTCGGGCATAGAACCTCCTGAGAATAAGGCCATTGTATCCAGATTCGGATGGAATGATAGAAAATTGCGTTGTCCGACAACTCGTTGACTCTACTAGTAAAATCACTATACTTGTTCTCATCCTCATCTAATTTATACCAAGCGAAAACGAAAGGCAGGTGATACGGCCAAGATTTCCTGCGCAACGCTCACCCAAACGGCAAGTCGGATGTCACATTTTATCTACACCCTTAGGAGGAGCAAGCAGTGAACACCAAATTGATTCATAAAGTATTGGCCGGGTTGGCAATGGTCAGCCTGTTGCTGGCCGCCTGCGGCCCGACGCCCACCCCGGAAACTGTGGAAGTCACCCGCGTGGTGGAAGTGCAGGGAGAGACGGTGGTGCAGGAAGTGATCATCACCGCCACTCCCGAACCGGTCGTGGAAGCCGGCGGGCCATTGCAGACGATTGGCGACGGCGAAGGCGAAGTGTCAATCGTGGCCTGGGCCGGCTATATTGAAAATGGCTCGACCGACCCGGCCTATGACTGGGTGACCGGCTTCGAGGCCGATACCGGATGCAAAGTCAACGTCAAGACCGCCGGCACCTCGGACGAAATGGTGGCTCTGATGAACGAAGGCGGCTTCGACCTCGTCACCGCTTCGGGCGACGCCAGCAACCGCCTGATCGCCGGCGGGCGGGTGCAAGAGATCAACATTGATCTCATCCCAAGTTGGGGCACGGTGGACGAGCGCCTGCAAAACGCGCCCTGGCACACGGTAGACGGCAAGCACTACGGCGTGCCTTACCAGTGGGGGCCGAACGTGCTCATGTACAACACCGAAGTCTTTGGCGAGCAGCCGCCCACCAGTTGGAACGTGGTCTTTGAGGAGACGACACTGCCCGACGGCGAGTCGAACAAAGGCCGTGTCCAGGCCTACGACGGCCCGATTTACGTGGCCGACGCCGCGATGTACCTGATGGCCCACAACCCCGAGCTTGGCATCAAAGACCCGTATGCCCTCAACCGCGATCAGTTCAACGCCGCCCTTAATCTCTTGCGGCAACAGCGAGAACTGGTAGGCCGCTACTGGCACGATGCCTTCATCCAAATGGATGATTTCACCAACGAAGGGGTGGCCGCCTCCAGTTCCTGGCCCTTCCAGGTTAACTTCCTGCAGTTCAGCAACGTGCCGGTCGCCAGCATCGTCCCCGAAGAGGGCGCTACCGGCTGGGCCGACACGACTATGATGCACGTGGATGCCCCCCATCCCAATTGCGCCTACAAGTGGCTGGAGCATTCGCTCAACCCCAAACTGCAAGGCGACCTGGCCGCCTGGTTTGGTTCGGTGCCGGCAGTGCCCGCCGCCTGCGCCGGCAACGAATTGCTGACCGACGCCGGCTGCGCCACCAACGGCTTCGAGAACTTCAGCAAGATCAACTTCTGGAAGACGCCCACCACCGACTGCGGTGACGGCAAACAAGACTGCGTGCCGTATTACGAATGGGTCACCAGCTACGTGGCCGTGATCGGCGGACGCTAACCCACGACCACCGACGATAGACGATGGACGAAAGTCTATATCCGTCCTTCGTCTATCGTCCTTCGTCCAACTCCGTGTGACTGTTTCAAACCTTTCTTCCATTCCCGCCGTCCGTTTCATCAACGTCAGCCGCCATTTTGGCGAGGTGCGCGCCGTTGACGGCCTCAACCTCGATATTCTCGACGGTGAATTTTTCTCCATGCTTGGCCCGTCCGGCTCCGGCAAGACCACCTGCCTGCGCCTGATCGCCGGCTTTGAACTGCCCACTTCGGGCCGCGTTGAACTGCACGGCCAGGAGGTGACCGACCTGCCGCCTTACGAGCGGGACGTGAACACCGTCTTTCAGGACTACGCCCTCTTTCCGCACATGAGCGTCGGCGAAAATGTTGCTTACGGCCTCATGATCAAAAATGTGCCTAAAGCGGAGCGCGAGCGGCGGGTGGACGAAATGCTCGAACTGGTTCGACTGCCCGGCCTGGCGAAACGCCGGCCTTCGCAACTTTCTGGCGGCCAGCGCCAGCGGGTGGCCCTGGCCCGCGCCCTCATCAACCACCCCCGGGTGCTCCTGCTCGACGAGCCGCTCGGCGCGCTCGACCTGAAACTGCGCCAGCAAATGCAAATCGAACTCAAGGCCATCCAAAAACAAGTCGGCGTCACCTTCGTCTTTGTCACCCACGATCAGGAAGAAGCCCTGACGATGAGCGACCGGCTGGCCGTGTTCAATCGCGGCAAAGTCGAACAAATCGGGTCGCCCGCCGATGTGTATGAGCGGCCGGCCACCGCCTTCGTGGCCGGGTTCGTCGGCATCTCCAACCTCATCAACGGGCAAACCGCCAGGGCCATCACCGGCTCGGCCAGCACCTTCTCCATCCGGCCAGAAAAGATTCACATTCGTGACGTGAATGCGACGGCGTCGGAGAATGAGTGCGCCACGCCGGGCCGCATTCGCGATGTTGTGTATCTGGGAATGCACACCCGCTATCTGGTTGAAATGGAGGGTGGTGGTGAGTTAACGGTCGTTGAGCAGAACCTGCACGCGACCTCGATGGACGTGCTGGCCGCCCGTGGCCGCCCGGTGAAGCTGGTGTGGGAGCGTGCCCACAACCGGCCGGTGAGTGTGGAGATTAGAGATTAGAGAATTGGAGATTGGAGATTAGAGGTTGGAAATCAGCATCCGGCGTCCAACTTCCAACATCCAACTTCCAGCTTCTAAACTCATGGCAACGACTCCCGCATCTCAAAACGATCTCTGGCGGCAACTTTCTACCTTTTTCTACCGCCGCCCTGTCTTATCCCTCATCTTTTTATTAGCGCCGCCTTTAGTCTGGCTGGGCGTGGTCTATCTCGGCTCGCTCTTCGCCCTCGTCGTCCAAAGTTTCTATCACCTCGACGGCTTCACCGGCCTCGTCATCCGCGAGTTCACGCTTGCCACCTACGCCGAATTATTCACCCCGGCCAACTTCGATGTCACCCTGCGCACCGCCGGCATGGCCGCCACTGTGACCGTCGCCGCGGCGATCATCGCCTTCCCGCTAGCCTACTACATAGCCCGCTACGCAACCGGGCAAACCAAAGCCTTCCTCTACCTGGCCGTCCTGCTTCCGTTGTGGTCGAGCTACCTCATCCGGGTTTATGCCTGGAAGCTGATTTTGGCTAAAGAAGGGATCATTAGCTGGCTCGTCACCCAAGTGGGCCTGCAGGGGGCGCTGGACTGGGTGCTCGGTCTGCCCGTCATCGGCGGCCCGTCCCTGTCGGTGTCGGCCCTGGGCATGTTTCTGGTCTTCGTCTACGTCTGGCTTCCTTACATGATCCTGCCCATCCAGGCCGCGCTGGAGCGCGTGCCAAAGTCGTTGATCGAGGCGGCGGGAGACCTGGGGGCGCGGCCCGGCGAAACCTTCCGCACCGTGATTCTGCCCCTAGCCTTTCCGGGGGTGGTCGCCGGTTCCATCTTCACCTTTTCGCTCACCCTGGGCGACTTTATCATCCCAGGCGCAATCGGCAACTCCAGTTACTTTATCGGCCAGGTGGTGTTAGTACAACAAGGAACAGCGGGCAACATTCCGCTGGCCGCCGCCTTCACCGTCATTCCAATGGTCATCATGGGCATCTATCTCGTCATTGCCAGAAAGCTGGGGGCCTTCGATGCGCTCTAAACTCAACACGGCTTCGTGGGGCCTCAAAGCCGCCGCAGTGGGGGCGCTGGTCTTTCTGAACTTCCCCATCCTCATCATCGCCCTCTACGCCTTCACCACCGACGAGACTACCTTCAGCTTTCCGCCACCCGGCCTCACCCCCGCCTGGTTTGGCGTGGCCTGGACCCGGCTGATGGACGGATGCACCTCCTTCCTGAATTGCGACACCGAGCTTTGGAAGGCGCTCTCGCTCTCGTTTCAGGTGGCGGCCTCGGCCACCGGCCTGGCCCTGGTGATGGGGAGCCTCACGGCCCTGGCCGTCCACCGCAGTAAATTCTTTGGCCGCGAAACCATCTCGTTTCTGGTCATCCTGCCCATTGCCTTGCCGGGCATCGTCACCGGCATTGCCCTGCGCTCGGCCCTGAGCCTGATGGACATTCCCTTCAGCTATTTCACCATCGTGGTCGGCCACGCCACCTTTTGCATCGTCACTGTCTACAACAACGTCATCGCCCGCCTGCGCCGCACCGGCTTTTCGCAAATCGAGGCCTCGATGGACCTGGGAGCCAACACCTTCCAAACCTTCCGCTACATTCTTCTGCCCACCATTGCCACCGCCCTGCTGGCCGGGGGCATGCTGGCCTTCGCCCTGTCGTTCGACGAAGTCATTGTCACCACCTTCACCGCCGGGCAACAAGCCACCCTGCCTATCTGGATTTTCAGCCAACTGGTGAGGCCGCGCGACCGGCCCGTGACCAACGTCGTGGCCCTGTTGGTCGTCAGCCTCACCGCCATTCCCATTCTGCTGGCCCACCGGCTGACGACTCGCGATTCGTTCAATTAAAACTTTGACTCGACGGTGTGTAATCTTGTAAAATGGCCTTGACATGCTATCCGGGCCACAAGAATGATTGGATCTTCCGATCCGATTCGTAGTATTCGATGTAGTTGGGAGAGAGGCGGACCACCTTCGCCATTCTCAGAGCTTTGGTTTTGAAGCCGGGCAGGCGGAGCAACCGTTGCAAAAAGGTGGGGACTTCGCGGATGCGCTCTTTGGGCAAAGCAACTGCCACAACACAGTAGGCGTTGTGAGGCTGAACTTTCTTCCAGAAATCGGCGGTGTTGATTGTGACGAAAGTAGGCCGAGCGGCCTTGCGGAGTAAAGCGGGAATAGCCTCGTCCTTGATGAGGGAGCCAGGGCGCAACGTCGTAACTGACACGACCTGCCCGTGATACCAGCCAGCAATTGCCGTCATCAGCCGCTGGTCATGCAGGTTCTCGTCAACGACGATCATGACACTGGCTGTAAAACTTTCGCAAAGCGAACGAGGGCTTTGTCGGCCAGGCGAATTGCTTCTGATACGGCTTCCGGGGTGAGCCGGCTACGCGAATAGGCCCGGACGACCTGTTCAACCGTTTCGCCTGCGGCGATTAGGGATAAAATAATGCTCACTTCCAAGCGTGTATATTTGAAAGTCGGTCGCCCACCACACACGCCCGGCGCGGCCACGACGTGCTTGCCAAGCGGGTAGTATTCATAAGATTCATCCCTGTACACTTCTCGCACAAGTTTTTTCTTTGAGTTTTTAGGATTAGTTGATCTTGTTTTAGTCGGTTTCACCGCCGTTGCCTTTCTGCTACAGCTAAACCAATTATACGTCACGGAGGAACTATATGCCTAACGGATACAACCAAAAGATTCTGCACGTCAACCTCACCACCGGCCAACTGACGGTTGAGAGACCATCCGAAGGTTTCTACCGCAAGTACCTCGGCGGCTCGGCCATGGGAATGTACTACATCCTGCGTGACCTGAAGCCCGGCGCCGACCCGCTCGGCCCCGACAACGTCCTCACCCTCATGCTCTCGGCCCTCACCGGCGCGCCCATCTCCGGCCAGAGCCGCATGACCGCTAACGCGAAATCGCCTTTAGTGGACGGGATCGGCGACTCGCAGTGTGGCGGCTTCTTCCCCGCCGAGATGAAGTTTGCCGGGTTTGATGGCATCGTCGCCAAAGGCAAATCCGAAAAGCCGGTTTACCTGTGGTTGCACGACGGCCAGGCCGAACTGCGCGACGCCTCGCATCTGTGGGGCAAAACGACCTCCGAAGTGGACGACCTGCTGAAGAAGGAACTGGGCGACAGCAAAGTTGAAATTGCCCAGTGCGGCCCGTCGGGCGAAAAGCTCTCGCCGCTGGCCGCCATCATCAACATGGCCAACCGGGCCAACGGGCGCACCGGCCTGGGCGCGGTGATGGGGAGCAAGAATCTCAAAGCCGTCGTCGCGCGCGGCAAGAGCAAACGCCTGCCAACTGCCAACCCCAAAGCCATCAACGAACTGGCCAAGGCCGGCGCGGGTGGCCTCGAAAGCAACGCCGACGTGCTCGGCCTCAAGATGCACGGCACGGCCTCGGTGCTCTCCTTCCAGAACTCCATCGGCACCCTGCCCACTTACAACTACAATGCCGGCCAATTTGAAGGCTTCGAGCCGATCTCCGGCGAAGTGATGACTGAAACCATCCTCAAAGAGCGCGACACCTGCTACGCCTGCACCGTCAACTGCAAGCGCGTCGTCGAAACCGAGTTCAATGGCCGCAAAGTGGAGCCGCGCTCCGGCGGCCCCGAATATGAAACCCTCTCCACCTTCGGCTCGTACTGCGGCGTCAGCGACCTGCACGCCGTCTCCTACGCCAACAAAGTCTGCAACGAGTACGGCCTCGACACCATCGGCGCGGGCGCGACCGTGGCCTGGGCCATGGAGTGCTACGAGAACGGCGTGCTCACCGAAGCCGAAGTCGGCTTCCCGCTCAAGTTCGGCGACGCCGAAGCCATGGTCAAAGCCACCGAAATGCTGGCCAAGCGCGAAGGCTTTGGCAACGTGCTGGCCCTCGGCTCGCGCCAGGCCGCCGACAAACTGGAGAAGGGCCACGACTACCTCATCACCGTCAAGGGCGCTGAGGCTCCGGCCCACATGCCACAGGCCAAGCGCAGTCTCGGTTTGATCTATGCCGTCCTGCCCTTCGGCGCGGATCATCAATCTTCGGAACACGACCCGATGATCGAAGAAGGCGCGTCCGATCTCTACCTGGGCCGCCTCAAAATGTTGGGCTTTGATCACACCCTCGCTCCGCGCTCGTTCGACGACGAGAAGGTGCGCTTCGCCATGAAGACCCAGCACTTCTACTCCTTCCTCGACTCGGCTGACCTGTGCCAGTTTGTGTGGGGCCCGGCCTGGACGCTCTACGGCCCGCAAGAGTCGGTCGAGCTTATTCAAAACGTGACCGGCTGGAACGACTTTTCGTTGGACGAATTGATGGCCGTCGGCGAACGCCGCCTCAACATGATGCGCGCCTTCAACGCTCGCGAAGGCATTGACCGCAAAGCAGACAAACTGCCGAAGAAATTCTATAAAGCCCTGCAGGGCGAAGGCCCAACCGCAGGCGTAGCTCTCACGGAGGATGAAATGAACAAAGCACAGGACGCGTATTATGAGATGTCCGGTTGGGACAAAACCACCGGCAACCCGACTGAAGCCACGCTGAACCGGCTGGGACTCGGTTGGGTGATGATGGCCGAAGGCCAGAACGGCGACGAGACGGCCATGCCGTCCGGCGGCGAGCCGATGTCGGCCCCCATGCCGACGATGCCCGATCCGGCTCCAATGCCAATGGCCGAGCCGATGCCCGCCGCCCCGGCCAGGAAGCGAGCCGCGCCCAGGAAGAAAGTTGCCAAGAAGAAAGTTGCGGCTAAGAAGAAGCCAGCCGCCAAGAAGAAAGCCGCGCCCAAGAAGAAGGCGGCAACAAAGAAGAAGGCCGCCAAAAAGCCGGCCAAGAAAAAGGCGGCCAAGAAGAAGAAATAAAATTTGATATGTAGGGGCGCGGTGACCGCGCCCCTACAAAATTATGCAATGTCCGATCTCAACGCCTTCCTCGAGCGCGAACACAAACTGTTCATCAACGGTGAATGGGCCGCTTCGCGCGGCGGCTCGCGTTTTGCCACGTTGAACCCGGCCACCGGCCAGCAACTTGCCACCGTCGTTCAAGCCGACGAGTCGGATGTTGACCAGGCGGTGCAGGCGGCGCGTGCCGCGCAACCCGGCTGGGCCAACATGCCGCCCGCCAAACGCGCCCAGATCATCTACAAGCTCGGCGAGTTGATCTCGGCGGAGCGCGACGAACTGGCCCGGCTCGAAACGATGGACAACGGCAAGCCGCTGTTCGAGAGTAGTCGCGGCGACCTGCCGCTGGTTGCCGAGCATTTTCGTTACTACGCCGGTTGGGTGACAAAATATGGCGGCCAAACCGTGCCGGTGTCCACGCCGGGGATTTTGAATTACACCTTGCGCGAACCGGTCGGCGTGGTCGGCGCGATCGTGCCCTGGAACTTTCCTCTGCTGATCGCCAGTTGGAAAGTGGCCCCGGCCCTGGCGATGGGCAATGTTGTCGTCCTCAAACCTGCCGAACAGACTCCGCTCACCGCTCTGCGATTGGCCGAACTCGCCATTGAAGCCGGCCTGCCGCCGGGCGTGCTGAATGTATTGACCGGCGACGGGCGAACCGGCGCGGCCATCGTGGCTCACAACGGCGTGGATAAGATCAGCTTCACCGGCTCGACCGAAGTGGGCAAGAAGATCGTAGCCGCTTCAGTGAGCAACCTCAAGCGGGTGACGCTCGAACTCGGCGGCAAGAGCGCCAACATCATCTTCGCCGACGCCAACCTCAAGCGGGCCGTGCGCGGCGTGACGGCTGGCATTTTCTACAATCAGGGCGAGCTTTGCACGGCGGGCAGTCGTGCCCTGGTTGAGCGGAGTATCTTCGATCAGTTTCAGGCCATGCTCGTCGAGGCGGCGCAGAAAACGAAAGTGGGTGACGGGCTGGCCGAGGGCACGCAGATGGGGCCGCTGGTGAGCGAAGAACAGTTGGAGCGCGTGCTGGGCTACGTGGAAAAGGGGAAGGCCGAGGGCGGAACCCTGGTGACGGGCGGGAGCCGGTTGGACCGGCCCGGTTTCTTCCTCTCCCCGACCGTGTTCAACACCGAGAACCAGGAGTCGGCCATCGTCCGCGAAGAAATCTTCGGCCCGGTTGCCACGCTCATTCCATTTGACTCAGAAGAGCAGGCCATTGCCATCGCCAACAACTCAAACTACGGTTTGGCCGGCGGGGTGTGGACGGAGAACCTGGGCCGGGCGCATCGCGTCGCCGCCGCCATTCGCGCCGGCACGATCTGGATCAACACCTACAACAACTTCGACCCGGCCAGCCCGTTCGGCGGCTACAAGCAGAGCGGCTGGGGCCGCGAGATGGGGCCGGAGGCGCTGGACTTGTATACGGAAGTGAAGAGTGTGTGGGTGAACACGAAGCAATGAACAATGAAGAATGAGACAATGAACAATGGGGCTGCGATTTGTTGATTGTCTCATTGTTCATTTCGTTCTATACTCGCGGCATGGCTACGCTTCGCGTCCGGGCCGCGTTTTGTTTCATGATTCGGTTATACAATCTGCGTTAGGGTAAAATACATATATGACCCCGACAGACCTGGCTCCTTACCGCGCCTTCTGGCGCAAACTGGCAAAGGCCGAACTTACGCCCGAAATGCGGGCCGCCGCCGAGAAAGCGCGCGCCGAAGCCAAACGCCTCGCCCAAATTCTGGCCGACGAGTACAGCGTCGAGCGGGTGTATCTCTTCGGCTCGTTCGCCTGGGGTAAGGTGATCCGGCCCGATTCGGATATTGATCTGGCGGTGGAGGGGTTGCCGCCGCGTCAGTTCTTAAAAGCCTATGGTCGGCTTGAAATAGCGACGCAATACGCATTTGATTTAGTGCCACTGGAAAACGCCTCGCCCAGGTTGCGCGAACAGATTCTGAAGTTGGGAATGTTGGTGTATGACTCTTCATCCAAACAAGGCGCTGGCTGAGGCGTTACGCAACGAGATCAAAAGCCTGCTTTGGCCGTGACTACGATCAATTCTCCAATCTCTAATCTCTAATCTCCAACTCCTATGTCCGACACCGCCCTCAAACACGTAGACTACCTCACCAACACCATCGGCCCGCGCGGGAGCACCACACCGGAAGAGAAGAAGGCCCACGAATACTGCAAGGCCACCCTTGAACAGTTGGGCTACGAAGCGCACTGGGAAGAATACAACTCGGCCACTTCGGGCTGGCTTCCGTTCGCGTTGGCATTCGGCATGATGGCCCTGGCCGTCGTCATTTATTATTTCACCGGGCGCTCACCCAACACTTCGATGGGCGCATTGGCGGCTTCGATCATCGGCCTCATCGCCGTCAGCTCCTTCTTCTTGCAAGTTCTTAAATACGACAACCCGGTGCGCTGGTTCCTGCCGGTAGCAAAAAGCCAGAACGTGTGGACTGTCGCCAAACCAACGGGCGAAGTCAAAAAACGCGTCGTCATCACCGGCCACGTGGACACACACCGCACGGCGCTGGCAATGCAGTCGGTGGGGCTGTGGCAAGTTTTTCAGGTGCTTACCAATTTGGCCGGCGTGGTCAACGTCGTTCTGCTAGCCCTGTTCGTCTACGGCATCTTCAATCCTGATCCGCTTCTGCGCGACATTGCGCTCTACGTCTCGGTGATACTCGTCGCCGGCTTGGTATTCACGATCCAGCCGGACACCACGCCCTTCGTCAAAGGCGGCAACGACAACGCTACCGGGGCCGCCGCCGTGCTGGCTCTGGCCGAACGACTCAAGCGCGAACCGCTGGCGAACACCGAAGTCTTTTTAGTCAACACCGGCTGTGAGGAAGTTCATCACTACGGCCTGGCCGACTGGATCAAGCGTCACGCCGAGGCCGACGCGCCCGGGGCCAGTTACCTGGTGCTCGACAACATCGGCGGCAAAAACTCGGAACTGAATTATGTGATCGAAGAAACGCTGATGTTCCCGCAAAAGTCCGACGCAGGCCTGATCCAGATCGCCGAAACCGTCGCCAAAGAAAACGCCGACCTGCCCGCCAAACCTTTTGTCTATCGCGGCCTGGACTCAGAGCTTTCCACCTGTGTTCGCTACGGGCAAAAGGCGCTCGGCCTGCTGAACTTCGACCCGCAGACCAAGATGCCGCCCTACTTCCACACTGCACGCGACGACTTCGACAACGTGGACCCCGAACTGCTGGACAAGTCGGAGCGGTTTGCCTGGGCGATTATGCAGAAGATAGACTCGCAGGCCGGGTAAGTCGGGTGGCAGGCGAATTTAAAATAACAGCGAGCCAGGGTCGTGGTAGCCCGGCTCGCTGTTTTGATTCGGCAGCGTGTTAGCGGTCTTCGCCGACGTGGTACGGCACTTCGGTGATGATGATGTTGTGCAGGCCCAGCAGACCGAATCGCAAAAGCAGAGCCGTTTGCATGTGCAGAAGGTTGTGCCATTGCCTGGAAGGGACAAACTCCGGCACGATGATGGTCAACACTTCGCTTGACTGGCGCTGGGCGGCAACGCTCTGGATGTATTCGAGCAACGGCTCAACCAACAACCGGTATGGCGACTGAATGACGTGCAACCGGACGCCGTCGCCCCACCTTTCCCATTTGGCCCGAATCTTCTCCTCTTCGGCGGGGTCGGTGGCAACGTGAACGACGGTGACGTCGTCGGAGACGGCGCGGGCGTAGCGCAAAGCCTGTAGCGTGCCGCGATGGATGCCGCTGACGGGAACGATCACCCGGTGGCGGCGGATGCGAGGCGGCGCGCCAAACGAGTCCAGCGAGAGATCGGCGGCCAGGTCTTTGTAGTGATGATGGATACGGAAGAAAATGAACACCAGAGTCGGGATGAGCAGGACGACGATCCAGGCCCCGGAGGTGAATTTGGTGACGGCAAAGACGATCATCACCACGAACGTAGCCACTGCGCCAAAGGCGTTGATAGCGATCTTGATCTTCCACTTGGGATCGTAACGCAGGACGGAGCCTAGTTGCGTCCATTCTTCGCCGGGCTTGAGTTTACTGCACCGCCACCAGCGCACGGCCATGCCGGTCTGCGAGAGGGTGAACGACATGAAGACGCCGATGGCATACAGCGGGATGAGGGCGGTCGTCTGCGCGCCAAAGAGGACGATCAGGAGCGACGCAAAGCAAGCCAGGGTGACGATGCCGTAGGTAAACACGAGACGGCTCCCTTTATAGGTCAACTGCTTCGGCAGGAAACCGTCACCCGCGTGGAGAGCGGCCAGGCGGGGGAAATCGGCGTAGGCGGTGTTGGCGGCCATGATCAAGATCAGCGTCGTGCCGGCGAGCAGAATCAGATAGAGCGGGTGGCCGTTGCCATAGATTGCCCGGCCTAGTTGAGAAAAGATGGTTTCGGTATGCGATGGAAGCGCGCCAATCTGTCCGGCTAGAAAGGTCATGCTGAAAAAGATGACCGAGAGAATTGCCGTCATGGCGATGAGGGTCGCTCCGGCGTTCCGGCTGCGCGGATTTTTGAAAGCCGTAATGCCGTTGCTAATAGCCTCCACGCCGGTGAGGGCCGTGCAGCCGCTGGAGAAGGCTTTGAGGATGAGGAACAGGCCGAGGGCTTGAATTTCCTCGTGGTGCATGGCCTCGACGCCAGTGACCGGGGCCAGCGTGCCAGTGAAATACCGGAAGAAGCCGACGGCAATGGTGAAACCCGCCATGCCCAGGAAGAAATAGGTCGGGATCGAAAACGCCAGGCCCGACTCCTTCACACCGCGCAGATTGATGAGGGTCATGATGAGAATCATTCCCAGGGCAACCCAGACCCGATAAGGGTAAAGTTCGGGAAAGGCAGAAGTAATTTGGGCGACGCCCGACGAGATGGAAACGGCAACGGTGAGGATGTAGTCGGTGAGCAGGGCGGCCCCGGCAGTTTGGGCCGGGCCTTCGCCCAGATTGTCGCGAGCCACAATGTAAGCGCCGCCGCCGTTCGGGTAAGCATGAATCGTCTGCTCGTAGGAGATAGTCACAATGACGAGCAAGATGATGATGGCAATGGCGACAGACAGGGAAAGGGTTAGGGCGGCGGCGCCTGCCGCAAACAACACGATCAAAATTTCGTCAGTGGCGTAAGCGGTGGACGAGAGGGCGTCCGAAGCGAACACGGCCAGCCCGATCTTTTTGCTGATGGTCTGATGCGGCGCGTCGGCGGTGTTCAGGCGCGGGCCGATGAGCAAGCGTTTGAATGATTCGAAAGGTGACTGTTTGATGGTGATTGAGGACATGAAAATTGCCTTTGGTTGTACAGATTAGACCCGGCGGGTCTTTGCTAGTTGATAAGAAAATGCCAGGCACCGATCAGGCTGTATTCGATCAGCACCGAGGCCGACATGAGGATGATGGAGGCGGTTCCTCTCGTCATCTGGTGAATCAGAATTTGAAGGGCGGTGAAGCCAAAGAGAATGAGGAAAGGAACAGCGCCGGCAATGAGGCGCGAGGCCGGATTGACGTGATCGGGAGGCAGGTGGGGATAGAAATCGGTCAGCACGCACACCGATTCGTTTAGCTCTCTGGCGATCCAGTGGCTGAGCGGTTTGCGCCGCATTCCCCATTGGGCAAGGTGTTGCTCGGCGTGGCAGACAATCAGGTCGCTGTAGCGATGAATACTGCGAAGAGCCTGGAGCCAATCTGCGCCAATCTCGAGTTTGATTTCGACGTGGACGGTTTTGTCGCGGGCGAGGGCGGCCAAAGTTGCCAGGCGGCGACGGGCGCGCGGCCCGGAACCGGCATTCCTGCTGAGGCCGAGCAGTAAAACGCTGAGTTCCCGGCGCGAGGCCATTGACCATATTTGCCGCGCAAGTAGGGACTCGTCGGTGTCGGCGTCGGGAATGAGGATGACGAGGCGGCGCACTGTCGGCGCAAAACGGCTCGTGGGAGAAAGCAGTGTCGCGGCGGCCTGGGGCGTGGCGAGCGATGTTGAGTCGAGGGATGCCGGGCGGAGTTGCGCCGGCGCAGGCCGGGCGGCGACGGGTGGGGCGTGATTCATTAGCCTCAAGACTACGTGCGCCAGATAAATTGGCAGGAAAAATTCCGGCCAATTGCATAAAGGACAAATAAAAACGCCCCGTTTCGGGGCGATTCTAAGAGTCTATCCGAAAGACCCTTAGGGTCTTTCGGGTTATTCAGATAGGCACTAAAGGAGATGGCCGTTCACTCTTCAATCATAAACCGGTAGCCTACGCCCGGCTCGGTGAGGAGATAATGTGGCTGGCGCGGATCGTCTTCAAGCTTTTTGCGTAGTTGGCGCATGTACACCCGCAGGTATTCAACTGAATCGACTTCCGCCGGGTCCCACACGTGGGCCAGGATGCTCTGGTGGGTGAGAACACGGCCGGCGTTGGCGGCCAGGTAAGCCAGTAGTCTAAATTCGGTGGCGGTCAGTTTGATCTCAACTTCATTGAGTGTCACAACGTGACCGGCGAGATCGATCACCAGACTACCCGATTTGACTACCGTCGTTCCGGTTTTGCTCTGTATCCGGGCCGAGTGCCGGAGCGCGACTCTCAATCGGGCCAGGAGTTCTTCAATGCCAAAAGGCTTGGTGAGGTAGTCGTCGGCGCCTTTGTCGAGCGCGGCCACTTTGTCGCGTTCACTCTCACGGGCCGAGAGCACAATGATCGGTGTCAGCGTCCACTCGCGCAGGCGGGCGCAGACTTCAGTGCCGTCAATATCGGGCAGGCCCAGGTCGAGGATAATCACGTCCGGCGGATTGGCCGCGGCCAGGGCCAGGCCTTCTTCGCCCCGGCTGGCGGTGCTCACCCGAAAATGCTTTTCGGTGAGAATGGTGCGCAGAGCGCGAAGGATTTGCGACTCGTCATCAATGACCAGGATGTGTGGCTGGGCGCTCATGCTGAGTCGGTTTCCACCGGGAGGGAAGGCGGCGGCATGCCATCAAGTGTAAGAGGCAGGGTAAAGTTGAAGGCAAAGCGGTCGGGCAGATTCTCGGCCCAGATTCGGCCCCCGTGCGCTTCAACAATGCCTTTGCAAATCGAGAGTCCCAGGCCTGTGCCGGTGATGCGGTCGGCGGCGGTGACGCGATAGAACTTGTCGAAGATGCGCTCGAGATGCTCGGGCGGAACCGGCGGGCTTTCGTTGCTCACCTGAACCCGGACGGTGTTTTCACCGTCCGGGCGCGCCTGAATGCTGACGGTCGTTCCTGCCGGCGCATATTTGAGGCTGTTGCTGATCAGGTTGGTGAACACTTGCTCCATCTGCACGTAATCCACCGGTGCCCAGGGCAAATCTTCCGGCATATCAATTTCCAGCCGGTGATTCCGGGCGGCATCGTGCATCCGGCCAATGACGCCGCCGATGATCTCGGCCAGGATATTCCACTCGCGTCTGGGTTTGAGCGCGCCCGATTCGATGCGCGACATGTCGAGCAGGTTGCCGACGAGCCGGTTCATCAGATCAACTTCTTCGTCAATTGCGCCCAGCAGATCCGTCCGGGCCAGCGACTCCCAGGCCACGTCGCCGCTACGCAGACTCGTGGCGGCGGCCTTGATCGTAGCCAGGGGCGTCCGCAACTCATGGGACACCGACGACAAGAGCGAAGACTTCAGTCGATCACTTTCCTCTAATACTTTCGCCCGTGTTTCTGCCTGAGCCAGGCTAGCGCGTTCGACGGCCAGCGCGCCCTGGTTGGCAAAAGCGTGCAGCAGCCGCTCATTGGCCTGACTCAGGGTTTGGATGTGATACAGGCGAATCTCACCTACGTGGCCACGAGGTGTCGCCAGTGGGATGACCCGATCCGGCTTGTTGCCCGACAAGTCTGCCCCGGCGGGCCAGGCACGTGTCACCGGCAAGGCGCTTTCAGAAGGTTGGACGACAATTTCCGCTGACGCTGAGTGAAGGACTTCGCGCAGATGTTCGCCCAGAGTGCGGGCAATCTCGTCGTTTTCGCGGAGGCCGGTTAGCGCCGTGCTCAACGCATAAAGGTGCGTCGCTTCGCGTTCGCGGGCCTGGGCCACCGCCCGGCTCGATTGGGCACGCCCCACCAGCTGGCTGATGGTGACGGCGACGATGAAGAAGACAATGAGGGCCAGCACATCTTGCGTATGGTGAACGCCGAAGGTGTACAACGGCTCAATGAAGAAATAGTTGAATGCCAGAAATGCGCTGAAGGCCGCCGTCAGCCCCGGCCAAAGTCCCCAGACGGCGCTGACCCCAACCGGCAGCAGAAAGAAGAGAGCAATGATGGGCGTGCTGAGGCCGTCGCGCAAAAGGTGTAAGACACCTGTGGTGGCGGCAATGGCCAGGACGGCCAGAACGTAAAACAACAGTGAAGACAGGTGAAAGCGGCGAGTCATGATATGTAACGAGGCCTATCATACGCCGCAACAATGTGACCGTCAAACGCCGGCTTTGCATTTTGGCTTTTAGTGTGATTCTGGTAGAATCCGGTCTATCTTTCCCGACCTGGGCGGCCCCTGACGGCCAGCCTTTAATCCGAGCATGCCATCTTGTTAGCCCTCTTTGGCAGTCCCTTCGTTCACCGCGACTTCGCTCGCAAGAAGTGGACTACCGGCGACGCTTGAGTTTCTCCCCCGGGCAGTGTCCGCCACTGCCAGCCTCTCTGTTCGGCTCGCAATCAGTTCAATCAAAAATAACAAGAGACAAGGGACAAAACCATGAATCGCCCATACGCTCAAACCCGCTCAACCTTTCAAAAAGCCCGCCAGGTGATGCCGTTCGGCGTCAGCTCCAACTTCCGCTACAACGGCGACGACACCTTTGTCGCCAAACGCGCCGAGGGCGCTTACATCTGGGACATGGACGACAACCGGTACATTGACTACCGGCTGGCCTTCGGCCCGATCATCCTCGGCCACGCCGACAAGCGCGTCACCAGCCGCATCATCGCCGCGCTGGAAAACGGCAACCTTTACGCTCACACTCATCCGCTCGAAATTGACGTGGCCGAGCGCATGATCCGCATGTGCCCCGGCGTGGAGAAAGTGCGTTTTGCCAACTCCGGCACCGAAGCCACCATGCACGCCCTGCGCATCGCCCGCGCCTACACCAACCGCGAAAAGATCATCAAGTTCGAGGGCGGCTACCACGGCTTCTATGATTACGTCCTGTGGTCAACCGCTAACATGCCTGCCGGGTCGGGCGGCTCGCCGCGAAGCCCCGTCCAGGTTCCGCAAAGTTCCGGCATGCCCAGCCCCACCCGCGATTTAATCCTCATCACCCGCTTCAACGACTTCGAAGGGCTGGAGCGGTTGATGAAAGACAACGCCCACCAGGTGGCGGCCATGCTTGTGGAACCGATGCTGGGCAATGTAGCCGGGCTGATGCCCGAACCGGGCTTCATCGAACACATCCGCAACCTGTGTACAAAATACGGCGTGGTGATGATCATGGATGAAGTGAAGACCGGCTTTCGCATTGCCAAAGGCGGCGCAGGGGAATACTTCGGGGTCAAGGCCGATTTGTACACCTTCGCCAAAAGCCTGGCCAACGGCTACCCGCTGGCCGCCATTGGCGGCTCGAACGAAGTGATGGGCGTGATCGCGCCCGGCCAGGTGGCTCAGGGCGGCACCTACTGCGGCAACGCCGTCGGCACGGCGGCGGCCTCGGCTACGCTCGAAATCCTCGAAACGACCGACGCGCTGGACACGGTGGCCCAGCGGGGCAAGCGCCTCATGCAGGGCATGGGCGAGGTGCTCACCGAGGCTGGAATCCCTCACGCCGTTCTCGGCCACCCGGCTATGTTCGGTTTGCTGTTGGAGCCGAAAGTGGAGAAGCCCAGAGAGTTTCGCGACGTGATAGGGAGCAACCTGGAACTCTTTGAGGAGGTTGCCCTGCATATGCTCGACCTGGGGGTGGATATGGAACTCGATCCGCGTGAGCCGTTCTTCATGTGCGAAGCGCATTCAGAGAAGGATGTTGAGGAGACGCTCAACAAGTTCAACGACGCGGTGAAGAAGGCGAAACACTAAGAAAAATCCCAAACACCAAATCCCAAAGCGGCCAGCCTGTACAGGCTGGCCGCTTTGGTTGGACAACGGATTTAACGAATGAGAACGGATTACATCAGTCAGGTAAATCCGTGTAATCCACTAAATCCGTTGACCTGATAAGAAGCCAAGCAAAATCTCGTTGAACTTCTCCGACTGGTCAATCGGCGTGGCGTGGCCGGAGTCGGGGATGATGACCAGTTCGGCGTGGGGCAGGCCGCGATGCATTTCCTTCTTCACGGCCAGCGAGACGGTAAGGTCGCGATCTCCGGCGACGATGAGGGTCGGGCACTTGACGCGATGAAGGCGCGGCAGAGCGTTGAAGTTGAGGCAGGCTCTCAGCGTGGCCCGATACGGCCCTTTGGGGTTGCTGGCGATTCGTTGAACGGTGAGACGGCGAATTTCATCCTGCTCCGGTTTGGGGAACATGGCCCGGGCCACCGGCTCGGCCACGTCTTCCATTTTGCCAAAGTTCAGCGCCCACACCCGGCGGAGGAATCGCGCGAATCCATTCAGGCCCGCAGGCCGAATCTTGGCAAAGCTGTTGACGCAGACAAACGACCGGACTCGACTCGGGTGGGCAATCGCCATTTGTAAACCAATACAGCCGCCCATCGAGAGGCCGACGACGTGGGCCGCCTCGATTTTGAGATCGTCCAATAGTTCGATCACGTCATCAGCCATTTGCGGAATGCTGTACGGCCCGGGCGGCTTGGCGCTTTGGCCGTGGCCGCGCGCGTCGAGGGTGAGCACACGGTAGCGCGGCGCGAGCGCGGGCAATTGCAGAACCCAGTCGTCGCCCGACGACCCCATGCCGTGAAGCAGGAGGACGGTTTCAGAGTGAGTTGGGGAGTGGAGGGTGTAGTGAAGCTTCATAAAACCCCAAAACCCCAACTTCCAAAATCCCAAATCCACAACGTTGGGATTTTGGGGTTTTGGAATTTGGGATTTTATTCGTAGTGCGCTTTCAATTCTGCGGTTGGCACCACTATTTGCCCATCTGCCGGGTCGCCGACGAGGGCGATCTCGTTGGGCTTGGTGTGGGCGTAAAAGGCGGTGAGGGCCGAGGCCAGAGCGTCGAGTTGATCGTGGGTGCGCAGGCCGTTGAAGTTGAGCGTGCCGCGCAAAAGGTGGTGACGGGTGATCTCTTCGAGGATGTCCATCGAGTCGGGCAGGTGCAGGCCTTCTTCGCAAAGCAACAACTGGCGTTGCAGACGGCCTTCGAGCGTGTCTTTGCGATAAGGCACGTGGCCGAGCCGGACGGTGAATGTGGCATGCGGGTGAACTTCAAACAGTTGGCGGAGCGCGGTCGAGTCGGGCGCGAAGGTTTCAAAGCCCTGCTCGCGCAGAAGTTCGTATAGCTTCCAGCCGGCCTGCATCCAGGTCGGGGCGTTTTCCACCTCGCCGGGCGTGCTGTAGAGTTTGATGTTGCGGCGGCGAAGCTCATATTCGCACACGCGATACTGTGACCAGGTTTTGCTTTTGGCCGAGAGGTCGTAGCGGGCGCGGACTTCGGGCTGGGCCATCAGCCCCCGGTTGGGCATGAGGGGCGCGTCCACGGCGCAGAGCACCTCGGGGTAAGACGAAAGCAACTCCGGCAAATCGGCGGCTAACCCTTCGCCCTCGGCCAGGATGTTGAGCCTACCGTCGAGGATGGCGTAGTTGAGGGGGCGGCGTCCGGCGGTGGGATCGATTCCCAAGTAAACCATGGTTAGAAGTATATCCCCTTTGGCGATAACGGGAAACTGGTTTATACTTTTGCCAGCGTCGGCCAAAGGTTCAGGCATGCCTGGCATGAACTTACTCCACGAACTCAGTTGCGTCAACTGCGGCGCCGTCATTCGGGTGATGGCGATGCGCGGCTCGGTGGTGTCGTGCGACTACTGCCACACCAGCTTTCGCATTCCAACCTCCATCACACCCGAACCTGACCTGGGCGACCTGCTGTTGGGCGCCGACTTTCGCGACCCGGCCATGCCCGGCTGGCTGATGCTCAACAAAGACAAGCTGGAGTTTCGCCCCGGCACCCCGGCCGAGGTCTGGGCCACCTTGCCCGCCTCCGACCGTATCCATCCCATCATTCGCACCCCCGGCCTGTTCGATGACTTTGACGTGAGCGTTTCGGTGCGCTTCGTGAGAGGCTCTTACGATCACGTCAGCGCCGGGCTGGAAGTGCGCTCCGGCGACGACGGCGATTACGTCGTCCGCATTTCGACGCAAGGGACGTTCAACCTGGGCTGGCATCGCAAGACGGACTGGGGCGGGGCCATCGTCAACTGGACGGAGCACCCGGCTCTGCGCCCGCGCCTGGGTGAACCCAACCGCCTGCGGGTGATGATGCGCCACGACCAGCTCCGAATTTATTTCAACGGCGTGCTCGCCACCTCACTCCACGACTCCAAGTTCCGCTCCGGCGTCATCCGCCTCGTGGCCTCTCCCTCGGTTCACGAAACGCTTGTCATCGCCTTCTCTGATTTGCAGTTGCGCGACGTCAAATAATTTTCTCGGCAGTACACTGCCGCCAACCCTCGCACCCACCGAAACACCCGCGCCGCCCAGCGTTACGGCATGGTCCTGTAGGCGACTTTGAGAAAGTCCTGCGTGTAGCCCCTTTTGGCCTTGTGCTGTATATTTCCCGGTGCTATAGTCGGGGCGCACTTTATAGACACTGGCTCCTCGCTCGACGAGGGAATGGAGGCTATTTATGAAAGCACGCGCAATAGTGTTCGTCATCAGTGGTTTGGGGTTGGCTGCCATGCTGGCCTTGTCGTGGGTGGCTGGCGGCGCAACGGCGCAAGCCGCCCAGCTTGAAAAGGCAACCGCCGTCAGCGGTGAATTGATCACCGTGACCGTCAAATCGGGGGAGAGTCTGGCGACTTATGCCAATCGCTTCGGGGTGAGCGGCTCTGCTTTACTGGCCGTGAATGATTTGGACAACGCCGACGTGATCCTCCCCGGCCAGATCATCGTCATTCCCGTCATCAAAACATTCACCCCCAGCCTGACCACACCGTTCTACTACACCGTCCAGCCGGGTGATACGCTCTTTTCCATTGGCGCAAAGTTTGAACTGCCGTTCGACGTGATCGGCGCCGCCAACGGTCTCGCCGATTCAACCGTCACTGCCGGCAAGACGATCCTGATCCCTGCCGGGCCGCACGTTCACATTGTGGCGAAAGGCGAAAACCTGGAGACGGTCGCCCTGCGCTACAACGTGACACTGGCGTTCATGCAAAAGGCCAACCCCAGCGTCACCAACCCGTCCCAACTTTTTATCGGCCAACTGATTCACATTCCCATTATGTACGGCGCGAAGCCATTGCCGATTCCAACCGGGACGCCTGCCCCGGCCAGCACGGCCACGCCCACACCAACAGCCGCCGGCACGGTTGTGGCCGGCAACTTCATCACTGTGGTGGCCCAGGAGGGCGACAGCCTGCCGGTTTACGTCCGGCGTTACGGCATTTCGGCCTCGGCCATTCTCAATGTCAACGCCGAACTGCGGTTGAACCCCGACGATATCTTCCCCGGCGACGTGATCGTCATTCCGATCACCGTCTCTTTCACCCCCAGCCTGAGCACGCCGTTCTTCTACACCGTGGCTCCGGGCGACACTGCGCTTTCAATCGCCGCGAAGTTTGAGGTGTCGGTTGATACGCTCATCCTGGCCAACCCTAAGTCGTCGTTTGCGGCTGGGGCGACGATCCTGGTTCCAGCCGGGCCGCATGTGTATATCGTCAAAGCCGGTGACACGCTGGAAACAGTGGCCTCGAGATACCTGGTCACCACTGACGCCCTTCTCAACGCCAATCCGGCCATCGCCAACATTGGCTTCCTCTTCGTTGGCCAGAAGATCACCATTCCAACCCAGTTTGGCGCCGTGCCGATTCCGTTTCCGTAAAGCGAACAGATCAACAAAAAAGCGCCCGGCCAGTTTGCTGGCCGGGCGCTTTTGTTTGATCGGCCTAACGAGACGCCAACTCAAACAGGCTGGCCTCGAACGGCGCTAACGTGATCTCGCTGACTCCAGGGTCGCCGCCGATGTGAGTGGAAAGGACGCGCCGCCATTTGCCCGCCGGAACCGGCGCTGTGGTGTGATGGCCGAAGAAGTTGAGAGCTACCAGCATGGTTTGCTCTTCAGTCTCGCGCAGGTAAGTCATGGCGTTCACGGGCCGCTCGGCCAGCAGGCGGTAGCGCCCCCGCCGCAAGGCCGGCGACTGGCGCCGCAGGCGAAGCAGGGCGCGATAAAAATTCAGGACGGAGTGCGGATCGGTCTTTTGCGCGGCCACGTTGAGGGTTTTATACGACGGCCCAACCGGCAACCACGGCTTGCCGCTGGTGAACCCGGCGTTGGGCGAGTCATCCCACTGCATCGGCGTGCGCGCCGAGTCGCGATCAAAAAAAGGCCAGTACTTCTTGCTGGGCGGGTCCACCAAATCTTTGCGGGCCAGGCGCGGGCTGGGCATGCCCAGTTCTTCGCCGTAGTAAAGAAACGGCGTGCCGCGCAGGGTGAGCAGGAGCGTCGCCGCTACTTTGGCCCGGGCCAGGGCAAAGGGGCCGCCGCCGTGCCGGGTGACATGGCGCGGGTTGTCGTGGTTGCTCAGGACGTAACATGGCCACTTGTCGCCGTCCGGCCCGAGCGCGGCGTCCCACTTCATAATGGATTGTTGAAAGGCGCGCGGCAGCCACGGCTGATGGGTGAATTCAAAATTGAAAGCCATGTGAAGCTGATCGCGGCCCAGATAGCCGGCGATGGCCTGCGGGTCCTGGTTCTCAAAAATTTCGCCCACCGAGCCGCGCGTCGGGTATGAATCGAGCAGGCGGCGGAACTCGCTGTAGATGTCGTGCAATTCCGGCTGGTCGTAATCGTAAATGTGCTTCTGCCGGAACCAGGGTAAGACAATGCGCGGGTCGAGGCTGAACCGTTCCGGGTTGTCGCGGAATTGGGCATCCTTGAAGTAGGCGTTCACCACGTCGAGCCGGAAGCCGTCCACGCCCCGCTCGAGCCAGAACCGGATCATGTTCATCATGGCCGCTCTGGCTTCGGGGTTGCGCCAGTTAAAGTCGGGTTGCTCTTTGAGAAAGATGTGGAAGTAGAATTGCCCTCGCGTCTCGTCCCACTCCCAGCCGGAGCCGCCGAACATCGAAGCCCAGTTGTTGGGCGGCCTGGGGCCGTTCCCGCCCGGCGCTTTGTCGCGCCAGATGTACCAGTCGGCTTTGGGGTTGTCGCGCGAGGAGCGCGACTCTTTGAACCAGGGATGCTCGGACGAGGTGTGGTTGATGACCAGGTCCATCATCACCTTCAACCCGCGCCGGTGCGCTTCGGCGATCAGCGTGTCGTAGTCGGCCCGCGCGCCGAAGATCGGGTCAATGTCTTCGTAATCGGCAATGTCGTAGCCGAAGTCGTGCATGGGCGAGACGTTGATGGGCGAAAGCCAGAGCGCGTCCACGCCCAGGTCGGCAATGTAGTCGAGGCGCGAGATGAGGCCGGGCAGGTCGCCGATGCCATCGCCGTTCGAGTCCATGAAACTGCGCGGGTAAATTTGGTAGATGACGCCGTCGCGCCACCACAAAAAATCAGGCTGGGTCATAATGCAAGCTCTTCGATGATGCGTTGGGTGATGGCCGATGATAACACAATCGAAGTCGTCGTCTGGCCGTATTGATAAATCCGTTTCATCCCTCATTATGCTGGCTTTTGGCGTTGTGGCTTTGGCAAGTTTTCTGAACGGCGTCTGAGGCCTTAAACGCAACACGCAACACGTGGGCCGTGTTGCGTGCTGAACGCCGATTTGCGTCGCGTTTTGGCGTCTAACTATTCTGCAGTCGCAATCGTCTTACGACGAAGAGGATGGCGATGAGCACCAGCGCGCCAATGAACAACCCCGGCCCGCCGAACTCGTCGGCAAAGCCGGTGTTGGGCAAAGCTGTGGGCGTGGGGGTGAGATCGCCGCTGCCGCCGCCGAAGATGTCAGGCGTGCCTGTGCCGGCGCGCGTGGGCGCGCGGGTGAAGGTCGGCGTCACCGTGCCGCCGCCTATTCCAGCCACGGCGGTTGTCGTCGTGCCGCCGCCCACTCGCGTGGGCGTGCCGCTTCCAGCGCCGCCGCTGAGGCCCTGCTGAACACCTGTAGGTGTGCGGCTGGGCGTAAAGGTGGGGCCGGGCGTGTTGGTAATTGTCGGCGTATCGGTGATCACGGTAACGGCGATCACGGGCGTGTTGGTGATCAGCGGCACATCGGTCTCGGTGGGTGGCGGCGTGTCGGTGGGCACGGGCGTGTTGGTGGCCGGGTTGGCCGTCAGGAAGGCGCTCGTCTCCACCTGAGCATTGGTTGCAACGATAGCAACCGCCGTCGCATCGCGGTTGGCGTTCTGCCGGGGCGCGATCAGGAACAGGTACAGGCCGATGCAGATCATACCGACGACGAACAGGCCGCCGAAGGCAATCGCCACAATGACGAAGGTGCGATTGGACTGCTCAGGCGCAGAATCTTCCTCTTCTTCCTCTTCAGGCTCAATTTCGGAATCGGGATCAAAGTCTGTCATGGGTGTTTACTCTCCTCAATATGATTAGCCGAGTAGTATACTTATTAATTGAAAGCGCGCCACAAGGCCCGGCCAATCACTCGAATACCTCCAAATTTGCCAGTGGAATCAATTCGGCCTCCCGGCCTTCCAGTTCCACGTAAGCGCCCGGCGCTTGCAGGCCGCTGGGCAGATTCTGAGGCCGCTCCACCAGTTGTTGAAGGATGCCCACCGCGCCCTGGTGCGGCGGCCTTAACACCCTCACCCGCCGCCCCACCACCAGCGGCCCGCCTTCGGTTGGAGCCGGCGGCGACCCCGGCGACGGAAGGGGGATGATGAGTTCAGGCCGGTGGCTTGTCCAGCGGTCGGCAGGTCGGCCATCTATCATCGCCTCACGCCCGTCGTGGTTGCTAAGCAAACTCCAGGCGGCTTCGCTCATGGTCGTTCCGCCAAAACTTTCGGTGATGATCACCGGATACGACAACGCCCGAAGGGTGGAGATGAGCGAGGCCGGGACGCTCCCCAACACCATGCCGCGCACCTTCACCGTCTCTGCGCCCCGCAACGCTTTTTGGTCGGCAGTGCCGCCCACCAGAATCATGCCCTTGCTTCCCTCGTCGAGGGCCGAGGGATTGATGGCCTGATCGGGAGCAGTCGTGGCGGCGCGCATAATGCCATAGCTCTGACGGCCTGAACCCCACATGCCCTGCACCAGCGCGCCAGGAACTGCGATGGTTGCGCCATGCTCGGGCACGATGTTGGTCACAGTCCCGGCGAACATGGCGCGCAGTTCGATGCCGCCGCCCGCCGCCGCAAACAACAATTTCCCGTTCACCACATCCACCATCACGCCATTGACTGGAGCTTTCACCGAGAGGTTGCTCAGGCCAAGCATGATGGGGCGCACGGCCAGCACGGCGCCCTTCTCGACAATTTCGCCCGGCGGCACCTTGACGTAATTTTCAACTTCGGCGGCCGGCACTTGCAGGCGTTGAGTCAGGTCGTAAATATAGTGCCGGGCCACTGTGTCGGCGCGAGCCAGGAGGGTCGTGGCTTCGACGCGATCGCCCTCCTGCACCAGCAGTTCGCCGGGGCGGGGCAACATCCGGTCGCGGCTGATGGTGACGAGGGGCAGAACGTGAGTGGTGGTTGGAATATACATTGCAAGATTTGGGCCAACTTGGGAGTTGGGTTTTGGGATTTATATGCCGTACTCTCCCAACCTGGCGCACCACCTGCTCACGGCGTCGCGCTGTTTCTCAGGGGTGGCCGGGAATTCGATGGGGCGGCCACGGGCGTCAATAATCACGCCCACTTCACCGCCGGTGATCGTCATGGTCTTGGAAACGCCGGCACCAAACCCGGCATCGAAGCCGCGCAACGGTTGAACGGTGAGTTTGGCTTCCTGGCCGGGCGGCAGGCGCAAGACTTCGAGCGAGCCGTAAGGCACTTTCATATCAACAGCCTCGCCCTGCGTTGGGTTGAGTTTTACGCGCACCACATTCTGGCCGAGGCGAGCCTCGCCCACCAGCGACACGACCACGCCCAGACTGGCGAAGCTCTGCGACTGCAACACCTGCGCGGCGGCAATGGGGTTTTGCATGGCCGCCGCCCCGACAGCGGGCAGAAGGTTGTGCATATCCAGCATTAGCGTAACCACGCCGGTGGGTTGCAGTCCGTCAACCATCATCAGCGCCGCCTGCCCAAAGCGAGGGGCACGCCCCAGAACCGCGCCACTGCCAATGATGGTTTCAAAGGCCGGCATCAGGCCGCCGTAAGTGGCTTTGACCTTGCCGGCCCAGGCTGGCCGGGCGGTGGCAAACGTTGCCTGCAAACACTGGCGAGCCAGCGCGTGCTCCAGATAAATCTCGCGCAGTTCGTGCGGCACGGTGGCCGGGGCCAGGCTCTTGTTGTAAACGTAGTCGCGCACTTCGTCGTCGGAGAAATCTTCGGGCAACCAGCGCGAAATGTGATCCAGCTTAGCCTGGCTCAGCAGGCGCAGGGCGCTGTGGCCCACGCCCACGTCAGGCCGCACGGTGAGAACCAGGTCGTCTCCGGTCGCGGCGGCCATCACCGTAGACATCGAGCCGACATCCACGCCCAGCGTGCTCTTGTTGCCGGACGTTTCGCTCATGAAGCGAATGACGTTGCCGAAGGCGGTGGCGGTGGGTGTGACGCTCCCCGTGCCCCACTGAGAAAGGTCGGTGTAACCGCCAAAGCTGGCCAGGCGGATGTGTTCGTAGAGCCAGGCCAGTTGGCGGCGGGCCGGGGCAATAATCTCGTTGTCGAGTTCGGGCCGGAGGTTGTCGGCCACGAACACCTCCGACAGGCCTTCGAACATGGCTTTGATTTTGTCCTGCATCGCGCCGTTGCCGGCAAAAAGAATTTCAGGCCGCGTGCCTTCAGGCATGCGGCGCGAGGCCAGGGCCACAGTCTCGGCCAGGCGCAACACGGCGCTTTGCGATCCGTTTTCGGTGCCGCCGGCGATGATGACGACTTCGGGCTTGGCCGCCAGCAGGGCGTCCAACTGTTGCGCTTCGCGACGGCGATCCCCCAGCCCCAGCGCTTCGCCGACCAGAGCATAAGTGGAAGCCGCCAGCCGGTGGGCGCTGGACAATGAGATGTTGGGCATCAGCCCCACCACCGCTACTCGCAGTGGATCGCCGACGCTGGCCGTGGCGGCAAAAGAATCCACCCCGTTGCCGTCGGGCGCGGTAGGAATGATCACCCGATCATTGGCGTCCACGAAGGCGCGGCCCGTCACCTTCTGCAATTCTTCCAGCGCGTGGTGCAGTCCTTCTTCCACGTTGGCGTACGGCGGCTCGGCGGTGGAACGGGCTTCGCCGCCCGCCACAAAGCGGAAGTCGCCGCTCACAATATCAAACAGGGCGGCGCGGGTGGTGATGTTGCCAATATCAACAACGAGGATCGAATCAGTAGGGGCGGTCGTCATGATGAAGGGTCAGGTGATTCTTCAACTCGGTATAAAGCCAAATAGTTTCGCCATCTCCAGCGAGAATTGATAAAGAAAGCCAATGCGTTCGACAAAGAGAGCCATCGAGGCGGCCAGCGCGCCCACGTAGAGCGCGGCCAGGGTGACGGTGATGACGCCCTGGCCGCCGAGAGCCAGAACGCGCACCCAGGCCGGGCGCTCCACCTTGCCGCCCGGCAGTGACCGCCCGCCGTAGAAAAAATACATCAGGGCCAGAACGGTGCAGAGGACGATGAGGGGCAAGTTGATCGCGTCAGCCGGATCGCCTGAAGCAAACGGGTTGACCCAGGCCGCCGTCACCTGCGGAAAGAGCGTGCCAGTAACGGCCCCGCCCACCGCCACCGCCGCGCCCACGCCGACCACGAAGGCAATCACAAAATTGCCAACCGGGGCCGAGCGAGGGTTAAGCTTGAACAGCAGGAGAAAGCTCAGAAGCGAGAGGACGATCAGCCGAATCAGCGGCAGAGGATCGTTGGGGCCGGTTTGATTGGCCGCGGCAGTTTGAATCGCCGGAAGCCAGCCGGAAAACAGCCGGGGCGCGATCACCGATTGAAAGACTACGACACTGACATAACCCGCCGCCACGCCGACAAATACGTGCAGGGCAATACGATACAGCGGGTTGTCGCCGAGGATGTAACTGAAAACCAGAAGTGTAAGCAAAAAAGCAACTGCGTTGCCGACGAGTTGTTCAAGTTCAGGGGTCATTTTTTCTTCCTGGCTTTGGAAGATTTTCCGGCCCTGGCCTTCTTGCTCTTGGCGCTTCGCTTGAGTTCGCTTTGCGGCTTGGCGTTTTCTTCAGGCGCCGGCTCGGGTTTGGTGCGGGCCGCGCTCGGCCCGGCGGGCCGCCGGTTCATGAGCAACATCACCACGCCGACCACAGCACCCAGGGTGAGGATCGCGCCCGCTACGTTTAGGCCGTAAGCATAAGCCGCCCACATTTGTGGGGACACAACTCCGCCTGCTCTGGCGGCATAGAGCAAGCCGCCCGCCAGGCCGCTCACGAGGGCTATTAATTGTTTCTTCTCACTCTTGTAATAAGGGTGGAGCAGTGGTTCGGCGGCGGCGCTGGCCACGGCGGCCATCTTTATACCGGTGGCCGGTTGCACCTGCTCCAGCCAGGCCTGCGCCGACTCGGCAGAAGAGGTGGCAATGATGATCAGGCTGAAGTTGCCGTAGCCGGCTTTGATGGCATGGGCCGGCAACTCGAGAGCAAATTGCTGAAGGCCCGACGCGCCGCCGGGAATGTAGCCCAGATGAAAATATGTCTTGCCGGCATCTTCCGGCGGGAGGCCAACTTGCGTTGCCACCCGATCCAGCACTTCCCGGGCCACGCCTGCGCCCGCCGGTGAGGTGCTGGCGACGGCCACCGGCACGCCGCGCCGCATGAGGTGTGCGATCACCGCCTCGACGCCGGGGTTGAGTTCGCCCGTGTAGGCCGGTTCGTATTCAAAGGCGATCAACACCGGTTGATCAACCGGCAGGCTTTCGATTTCAGTGTAAAGGGCGCTGATCGGCGCTGGCAGGTTAGTCGGATCGGGAGGCGCGAATAAACCGGTGATGTCGCCAAACGCATAAGGCGTTAGCGCCACGGCCACCATTACCAGTCCAATGAGCAGACGAACGAGGTAGTTGTAGTTGAAGCGCGATTTGCGCTTCGCGTCGGCCTTGGATTCCTGAGTCTCTTCGCTGACGATGGAACGGAAGAGTTCGGCTTGCTGGGCTTCGACATCGCTCACCACAAAGCGGGTGACGACGGCGCCCGGTTTGCCCGGCACGGTGATGGCCGACTCGGCGGGCAGGATGCCGCGCATGCCGGCCAGCGGCCCGGCAGTTTCTTCGCGGTCGGGCGCAAGGTCAATCGTCGGCGTGTTGAGGTCAATGGGCCGCATGGCTTGCAACCATGAAGGCAGGTTGCCCCGGGCCAGGTTGGCGGCGCGGGCG
Source organism: Chloroflexota bacterium (assembly GCA_016197225.1). NCBI lineage: Bacteria > Bacillati > Chloroflexota > Chloroflexota bacterium. The sequence goes on along the minus strand of JACPWC010000048.1, from coordinate 18,456 downwards.
GCTCCCTCAACAGGTTCGGTGAAGGGCAGGGCTGTGGCGGCAGTGGCGGTGGCCCCGGAGGCCGGGGCCAGCCAGGCAGGCATGTCGTCAGGCTTGAGGGCTTCGGTCTTATCAGACTCAACGGCGAAAGGCGGCGCGGCATCCAGGCCGGAGGGGCGCAGGTTCGCCAACCATGCCGGTAGTTCGGCAGGCAGGTCGCCGGAGGCGCTACCGGCGTCTGCAGGAGATTGCCCGGCTTCGTCGAAGGCGATGGCCGGCGCGCCGCTCGAAGGAGGCGCTGAGTCGGAAGGAGTCAATTGGCTGAGCCACGCCGGTAATTCGCCGGACGAATCCGGTGGTGTTGGGGGCGTTGAGGCCGGCGGCGCAGGCTCCAGGTCTTTGAGCCAGGCTTGCATTTCGTCTTCCGAGCCGACGAGGGCCGGGCCGGTTCCGGTAGGCGACTGCATTGAGAATGTGTCTGCCGCCTGGCTAAGCATGCCGGTGGCCTTCTTGGCTGACGACTTGGGAGTCTCGGGTTTGAGTTCAGTGTCGGACGAGATCACCCAATCCGGCTCCGGCAAGTCTGTCGAGGCCGAGGGTGTTGCGGGCGAGCCTGCTGGCGGCTTAAGCCAATCGGGCAAGTCAACATCCGAGCCGGGCGGATTTTCGTTCAGCCAGTCGAGCGTGCCAGTGCGAGTGAGAGGCGGCTGGCCGGGCGCTGGCGCGCCCAGCGTAGGCTGGAGCCAATCGGGCACATCCTCTCCCGACGCTTCAGCGGGCGCGCTGGCGCTCAACCAGTCGAGGGTGCCGGTGCGAGTCAGCGCCGAGGGCGGTTCATCGGAAGGCGGAGCGGAGCCTGAGGTGAGTTTGCTGAGCCAGTCGGGAATGTCGGCAGTGGGCAAAGACTCGGCCGGCGGTTGTGGCGGCGCAGGCGGTTCTTCGGCCTGCATCCAGTCGAGGGTGGCAGTGCGGCTGAAAGCGCTTGGCGGTTGATCGGACGGTGGAGCCGAGCTTGAGGTGAGCTTATCGAGCCACGCCGGCAGCTCCGATTCGGATGGCGACGGTTGAGCCGCCGCCGGCAATGCTGGGCCGGACTCTGCCGGGGCGGGTTTGAGCCACGCCGGTAGTTCGGCGGGCAAAGATGAGTCGGAGGCGGCGGGCGGTTGAGGCGCGGAAGGTTCATCCGATTGCAACCAGTCGAGTGTGGCTGTGCGGCCAAAAGCACCGGGCGGCTGATCGGTAGGCGGCGCTGAACTTGAGGTGAGGTTGTCGAGCCACGCCGGTAGTTCGCCGGGCAGGGCCGACGATGAGTCGCTGGCGGCAGGCGCGCTGGCACTGCTCAACGACTTGAGCCAGTCGGCGGCATCGTCGGCGGCGGGCGGGGTTGGCGTGGTCGGCACAGCCGCTTCGGGAGTTGAACCGAGCCAGTCGGGCAGGCTGGCCGTCTGCATCAAGGGTTGTTCGCCCGTCCGCTCTGCCGCCGGCGGCGCGTTAAACGATTTGAGCCAGTCGTCGCTGTCGTCTTCTTCCGGCGGCGGCGGCGCGGCGGCCATGCGGGCGAAGTCGGAGAGGCCGAGTTGAGGCTTGGCTTGCTCTGGCTCTGCGCCAAACGACTTAAGCCAATCGTCGGAGTCATCGGTCTCGCTGGCCGCCGACTCCGCCGGCTTGGAGGCTGTGGCAGACCAGTTTGAGAAACCGCTGGGCTTGGGCGGCTCGGCGGATTGCGAAACGCCAAACGACTTAAGCCAGTCGTCGCTATCGTCTTCTTCCTGCGGCGGCAACGCGGCGGCCATGCGGGCAAAGTCGGAGAGGCCGGGCGTTTGCGCCGGTTGCTGCGGCTCGTCGTCCAGCGCCTTGAGCCAGTCGGTAGCGCCCGCGAAAGCCGGGCCGGAACTGGCGGCTGAGTCTTCAGGCTCGGCAGAGGGCGCGTCACTCAGGCCGCCGAGGCGCGAGCGCAACAAATCCTCGCTCAACAACTCCGGTTCCTCAACCGCGCCGGGGCTGGCTGAGTCCTGGCCGCGCAACTGAGAGAGCCAGTCGTCGGCGCCCGCGGCTGGTTCCTGTTCCGATTCGGCGGCATCGTTCTCGCCCAGCCAGTTGGGCAGGCTGGCGGTTTGTTTGAAAGGATCAGCCGAAGGCAAAGAGGACGGCTCTTCACTCCGAAGCTTCTTCAACCAGTCCGAGTCGGACGGTTTGGCCGCCTCGGGCGCGGGTGGCGCCGGCGTTTTTGGCTTGTCCCAGTCCGATGGAAGTTTGAGAGCCCCGGTTTGAGGCAGAACCAGCGGCTTGAGGCGCGCCCCGCAGAACTGACACTCGTCGAGCGTGTCGGGGTTCATCTTGGCGCACATGGGGCAACGCAGATCGGCCACGTTACTTTATTCTCCGTAGGGGTGGTCGGCCCCCAGAATTACGCGCAGGCCGGTGGCAACGGTGCCCAGGGCAATGCCCAGCAAAATGCCGCGCGCGCCGCCGACGGCTGGAACCTGAGTCACCCAGTCGCGCAGGGCGGCGAGGCCGTCGAAGCCGGGCAAATTGATCGGAGCCAGTCCGGCGATCAAAATCAAGGTGACGATGATGAACAGCACTGCCGGCCCGTTGCGGCGTTTGTAGATCAGCCGCGCCCCGGCCAGCACCATCACCACCACCAACAAAGCGGCCAGTGAGGCTTCGACCGGAGTTTGAATATAAAGGAATGCAAATCGCGTGCCTTCGCGGGCGGCGCTGGCAAAAGGATCGGGGGTCAGTATGGCCAGCAGGCCCAGGCCCAGCATGATCACCAGCGCCAACAGGAGGAAGATGCTGTAAGCCCAACCACTGCTGAAGAGGCTGATCTTGCGAAGGTGAACAAAGGCCAGATTGAGCACGCCGAGCAACAAGGCCACCGCGCCCAGCGTCGCCGCCCACTCCACCAACAACAACCGCAGATCAACGTTGCCCGGCAGGGTGACGGGTGGAATGAAATAAAGGGCGAGCGTGGCCAAACCGGCCAGAACGGCAACGGCCACTGGCAAACGCAATTTCATATCAGTCCCAAAATTTTGGCGATCATGCCGCCGACGACAGCGGCCACAACCACCAGGCGCAACACGTCCTGCATTTGCAGGCTGGCGCGGTGCGCGGGCTTGCCGCCGGCCAGGTAAGCGCCGCTGGCAAACATATCTTCGCCAATTAGAGCGTGGTCGCCAGACACGTAAGCCAGCGCCTGGCCCTGCGTGCTGTCGGTGCCGATGATCTGGTGCGCATTCTGGCTCAGGCCGGCGTCGGCCATCAACGCCACTTCGCGGTCATAACTACCGATGAGCAAACTGGTGGAGACGCTTTCATCTTTGAGGGTCGTCATCACCCCGGCGGTGTACGACATCGTCGTCGGGCCGGCCAGGCGGCCTGCCAGATGATCGTAGAGGTCTTCGGCGTTTTGTTGTTTGTAGACTCGGCGCAGAGTATCCTGGGCCAGAATCGTGGAAACGCCGTCGCCGCTGGTGACGATGGGCGGTTTGTCGGAAATGGTGGCCGCCTCGGCGATGGTTTCCAGCACCGACAACCCGGCCAGGGCCGCCACCGTGTTTTTTCCACCCACCGCGCCCGACCCGAGCGAGACGTGAACGCGCTTGCCGCTCTCAACCGCCTCGCCAACTTTCTGCGGCAAGTTCTGGAAGGCCTCGATCTCGCGCAGGGCCGGGGGGCGGCCCGAGCGCCGGGCCAAAAACCAGAAGAGGAGGATGAGCAGGGCGGCGAAAATCACGCCGCCGAGTCCGAACGTGGCTTCGAGACTCATGATTGGGTCTCCGTTTCGTCGGGGCCTTCGAGCCGGGCGGCCAGGGAGTCAATGGCGGCGACCCCGGCCTCGTCGGTGAAGACCGAGAGGGCCGGTTGGGCAATCCGCAGGCTTTGGGCGGCGAGAAAGGCCGTAGGCGAGCCGGGCCGCATCAATTCGCGCCAAAATTCGCCCAGGCCCAAACTCTCGAATCGTTCCTGCCAGTGCTGAAAAACGTTCATTTTGTTGGAGTATAGCACAAGGGCGCTGGAAGGCAACAAGGGCAGGGGGTACCTGGTGATTACCCGCAAATGCTGCGGGGACGCGGACGGGGAGCTTTCGAGATATGGGTAATCATTGCGGGGTACTTTGAGGCAGAAACATTTGGTGTCTGCATTAATTCAGGTCTATAATCGTCGCACTTCACTCTGGAGGAGCGCCATGACTTATTCCGTGAAAGACATTATGACCAGCCCGGTGATCATCGTCGAGCAAGAGGACACGGTGGCCCATGCGCTGACGATCATGCGCCGCCACAACATCCATAGCGTGATCGTGGCCCCGCCCAAAGCCGGCGAACCTTACGGCATCATCACCAGCACCGACATTCGCGACAAAGTGGCCGCCCACGACCGCGACACCCGCACCTTGAAATGCAAAGAGATCATGAGCGCCCCGATCATCACCGCCCGCATTGAATGGTCAATCCGGCAGTGCTCGCAGAGGATGGGCGAACTCAAGGTGCATCACCTGCCAGTGGCCGATGACTTTGGCAAGCTGATCGGCATGGTGTCGGCGACCGATATTTTCATGGCCGTGGAAGAAAGCGGCTGGGAAGATTAAAGCCATGAGCAAAGTCAAACTGATCTTCAATCCAATGTCCGATCGCGGGCGCTCCGGGCAACGCGCCTCTGACTTGCGAGCCATCGTGGAAGAACACGGCGGCGCAGAGTGGGTGGGCACGGAATATCCGGCGCACGCCACCGACCTAGCGGCCAAAGCCGGGCTGGAAGGTTTCGACACGGTGGTGGCGATGGGCGGCGACGGCACGGTGCACGAAGTGATCAACGGCCTGATGCGCGTCGCCCCGCAACACCGGCCCAAACTAGGCGTGGTGCCCATCGGCTCCGGCAACGATTTTGCGTTTGGCGCGGGCGTGCCGCTCGACCCGGCTGAGGCTGCCAAGCGCATCTTCACCGGAACGCCCAAAGCGGTTGACGTGGGCCTGATTCGCGACAACAACGGACGGCTTGAATACTGGAACAACACGGTCGGCATCGGCTTCGACGCTAAAGTGAATATTATGAGCCGCAAGATCACGAACATGTACGGCTTCATAATGTATCTGACGGCGGTGATGATGACGATTGCCCAGGATTACGAATCGTCGCATTCCAAACTCGCGTTCGACGACGGGCCAACGATTGAGCGCAACATGCTGATGTTGACGCTGGGCAACGGCCCGCGCGAGGGTGGCGGCTTCCGCACCACGCCCGACTCGAAGGTGGACGATGGCACGTTTGAGTACGCCCTGATCGGCCACGTCAACCGCCTCACCATCCTCGGCCTGTTGCCAATGGTGATGAACGGGACTCATCCGAAGTCCAGGCACGTCACGATGGGCGCGTTTCGCAAACTACGCCTCGAGGCCGACCGCGCCCTGCCCATTCACACCGACGGCGAACTCTGGTCGCCCTACGAAGTGAACACGAGGACGGTGGAGGTGGAGATGATGGCGGGGGCGGTGCAGTTGTTAGTGTAGTGAACAGTGAACAGTAAACGGTGAACAGTGGCCGACTATCACTGACAACTGTTCACTGTTCACTGATTACTCAGCCCATGCCCGACCTCGAACACATTTACCTCGACTACGATTTGACTCTGCTGAAAGCTGTTGCCGAGCAGGCCGGCGTTGAGTTGAATGCTTCCAACGCCCGTGCCGCCGCCCTCGAGTTGGCTACCGCTCTCAAAATTCCCGACGCCCTCGATCTGCTCCTCACCCGCGTCCTCGGCGACCCCAACCTTGACTCTCTGCCCGAAGCGCCCGATCTCCAGGCGCAAACTCGTTTAGCCCTCGAGGCGCTCATTCAAGCCGAAGGCCGCCTGCCCGCCCCGCCCTTCATCCGGCGCTTTGGCGAGCCACGCCCGCTCGGCCCGGCGGCTCTGGCCCGCGAGCGCCCGTGGGAGTCGCCGCTCAACGCCGGCGAGGCGCTGTACTTCAACGGGCTGATGGGCCGCGCTTTCATGGAGACCGACTCGGGGCCGCAGGAGTTTTTTTTCATTCCCAACGATCTGCTCCCACTTCTGCCACAGGTGGAACCGCCAGCGGCGGCTTCCCCGGCTGAGGCGGTGGCCCCGTCTGAGTCGGCTTCGGCTCAACCGGCCAGCTCGGCGCTGGTGGACGATGTTGTCACCGTTCTGGCCGCCATCCAGTTGAGCCGCCCGCTCGACGATCACCTTTCATCTCATCTTCGACTCCCGGCGCTTGATCTGTGCCTGGCCCTGCTGGCCGATCTCAATTTGCTTCTCGATCACAAGCTCAACCCGGAGCCGGTGAAGGAATTTTTGCGCGCCTCTCGCGGCGAGCAACTGCGAAGGCTGGCCGAGGCCTGGCGCGACTCGAAGGCGTGGAACGACTTGTGGCATGTGCCAACACTGCGCACGGAACCGGGTGCGTGGAGCAATGACCCGGTTGCCACGCGCGCATTCGTGATTCGTTTGTGCGCTGATTTGCCGGCAGGCGAGTGGCGTTCGCTTGAGTCGTTCGTCGGCTTTGTGCGCGAGCATCACCCGGACTTTCAGCGGCCTGCGGGAGACTACGACTCGTGGTACATCCGCGACGCCGGAAGCGGCGAATATTTGCGCGGCTTCGAGCACTGGGACAAGGTGGATGGGGCGCTGTTGCGCTATTTGATTAGAGGGCCACTGCACTGGCTGGGGCTGGTGGATAAAAGCGAGTCATCGGATGCGTTTCGTCTGACGCCAATCTTTGAGGTTTTCACGCACGCAGGCGGCGAGTGGAAGATTGCAGATAAGCCGAAGCCGATGATTGCCAGGGGCGACGGCGTTCTGCTGGTGAGCCGCAGCGCGAATCGCTACGACCGTTTTCAGGCGGCCCGCATCGGCGAATGGCTGGCCCCCGGCCCGCTGACCGGCGACGACGCCTATTCCTACCGCCTCACCGGCAACTCTTTGCAGGTCGCCGCCCGGCAGGGAATCACCGCCCGGCACATCACCGCCTTTTTGCGCCGCGCCTGTGAGCATGTGCCAAAGCACTTGATTGACATGGTCGAGCGCTGGGGACGCAACGGCATTGAAGTTCGGGCGGCGCAGGCGCTGGTTCTGCGGGTGAGCAGTCCTGAGGTGTTGGAAACCTTGCGCCGCTCGCCGCAAGCCAGCCGCCATCTTGGCGAGACGCTCGGCCCGACGGCGGTTGAGGTGAAGAATTGGGAGAAGTTGCGCGAGGCGATGGCAGCGTTGGGGTTGGCGGCAGAGTTGCAGACGTGATCAACAAGGACTTTACGGATCAGTAATATAAACTTGCCGTTAGAAATAAAACGCCGCCCACCATGTCCTCCCTCGACCGTGTCCTGACCCGCTTCAAAAAATCTTTCGGCGGCGCGGAACCGGCTTTCGTCGCCCGCTCGCCGGGCCGCGTCAACCTGCTCGGCGAGCACGTGGACTACAACGATGGCTGGGTTCTGCCGGTTGCGATTGATCGCGCCGCCTATCTCGCCGTCGGTCGTTGCGACAGCGTCCTCGTCTCGCTCGGCGCGGCTGATCTCGATGACAGCGTGACGTTTCGCGTCACTGAAACGGCGGCTAAACAAACAGTGACGGGTAGCCCGTTGCCGGACTGGGCGCTGTATCCGGCAGGCGTCGCTCACGCCCTCATCAACTCAGGTTTGGCCGTCTCTGGAATGGATGCCGTGCTCGGCTCGGACGTGCCGCGCGGCGCGGGCCTCAGTTCGAGCGCCGCCGTCGAGTTGGCCTTTGCCGTTGCCTGGCGCGAACTTGGCGGCTGGCAGAAAAGTGGAATGGGATTGGCTTTGCTCTGCCAGAAGGCGGAGAACACTTACGTCGGCGTCAACTGCGGCCTCATGGATCAGTTTGCCTGCGCCAGCGGCCAGGCCGGTTACGCTCTGCTCCTCGATTGCCGGACTCTGGAGTGGTCGCCGGTTCCCCTGCCGCCCGACGTGGCCATTGTCATCGCCGACACAACCAAGCGCCGCGAACTGGGCAAGTCCGAGTACAACAATCGCCGGGCGGCGTGCGAAGAAGCCGTGCGCGTCTTGGCCGCCGTCCTTCCGGACATTCGCGCCTTGCGCGACGTGAGCGCCGCCAACTTCGACAAATACTCACACCTGCTCGCGCCCGAAGTCGCCCGAAGGGCGCGCCACGTTGTCGAAGAATGTGAGCGCACGGTGACCGCCGTCGAGGCGCTTCGTCGGAACGACATCGCCGCCTTTGGCTTCGCCATGAACGAGTCGCATCGAACGTTGCGCGATCTCTACGAAGTGAGTTGCTTCGAGTTGAATGTAATGGTGGGCATCGCCCAAAGTTTGGAAGGCTGTTACGGGGCGCGGCTGACCGGCGCGGGTTTCGGCGGTTGCGCTGTGGCTCTCGTGGCGGCCAGCGTCGTTGAAGACTTCAAGCACCAACTGGCGAAACATTACGAGGCCGCCACCAGCCTCAAGCCGGAGATTTACGTGTGCAAGGCTTCGGCGGGGGCTGAGATCGTAAGGTGAACTTATAGTATTGCCCTTGAAAAACTATCACCCCGCGAAGATTTTTCACCGCGAAGGCGCAAAGGACGCAAAGAATTTTAGGGAACCCTTTGCGCTCTTGGCGTCTTCGCGGTGAGATTTTTGGTTGCCGCAGGAAGCTACATTATGCAAGTTGGTGAGATAACATCATAGGAACGAACCTTCACCGAAGAGGACATCCGCCTCTTTAGCAAAGTGTCCGGCGACGAAGGCGTGCATCACGTGACGCCGGACGAGCAGGGGCGCTTGATGGCTCAAGGATTGCTGACCGCCACCCTACCCACCAAGATCGGCGGCGACTTGAACTATATCGCCCGCGAACTCAACTTCCAATTTCATCGCCCGGTGTTCGCCGGCGACACCATGCGCTGTGAGGTGAAGATCACCGAACTGGAACAGGCCGAAGGACATATCCGAATGTCGGTTGAGTGGGTCTGCCGCAACCAACATGGAAAAGAAGTGCTCACCGGGCAGGGGCGAGGGGTGATTCGAAATTGAGCCGAATGACGTCCCAAAGGCTTTAGCCCAAAAGGGATTATACTGCCCGTATATTCCTAGTTCGGCCCTCCTCACTGACCATCGTAAACAGCAGTGCCATCTCGCCGTTGAAACCAAGTGTGCGCAAGGTATAATTTGTTTTTGGGAGAATCCGATATGCATCTGTTTGAAAAAGCCTTGAGCGTTTGTGTCGAAAACATCGAATTCGAACTCAGGGGATATGCTTCAGTTGAATGGTCGAATTTTCTGCTTAATCCTCGCCGTTTGCGTGGCAGCGACTTTCTCATGCGCTGGTCACAAGGCGTATGGAGCGAAGAACGAATCACCCATGCCGTTAATGAAACCAATGAGTTTTTTGCGATACCTTATGGCCCGAGTGGAACTGCACCAGATAATGATGTCAGAGCATTTGAACTCTATTTTGAGCGGTTGGAAGCAGCTGGCTTGGGTGCAATTAAGCGTCCTGACTTGTTAATTTTCAGCAAGACAGACCAGCGAGCCATTGAAAAATTGATTGACAATCTTGGCGGCTTATCCGAACTACCCTTCACTGTTGAAGATGACAAGAGCATCAAAGAAATGTTGTCGAAAGTCGTTGTCGCCGTAGAATGCGAAAACAGCCTTTGGAAAGGGCAACTCATGCCAAATTACGGCGCTGAATTGAAACCACAAAAACGATTGGGCGGCAAAGTGGGTCTGAAGAAAAACGCAGTTCTGCCCACAATCATCTTGAAGGAAGAAGACCGCGAACCATTGCAGGCGTGGCAAGACGCCAATGAAATCCCCATTCACATTTGGCACGTTTTCTATGATATGGCATTCGGCATTGCTTTTGACAAGGCGCAAAAGCTAATTGAAGAAGGTTACACCCAACCGACTGAGCAAACTTTTCAGGCTCCAGGTGGTGCAACGACCAGAAAGTCCCTTTACAAATTCTATTACCACTATGGTTTCCCGCTAGGTGATGCTCATGAAGAACCACAACTCATCGCTAAGCACATAGTCGATAAGAATGGTCACATCCTGCCTTATGTTCATTTTGAAGGTGGAACAATGTCTTTGAGAGACGAAGCAGTAGATATTCTGCGAAAAATGGCAAATGCAAAAGATTAACTCTTACAAAATACCTGCGTCAGGTGAAGCCAGAGAGCTGCTCCGCAAAAAAGGGCAGTTCTGGACGCCTGATTGGATTGCCGAAGCAATGGTTGATTATGTGCTTGCCGACGAAGGTGGCACATTGTTTGACCCTGCCGTAGGCGCAGGGGCATTTTTTCGAGCAGCAAAAACTACAGCAAAAGAAAAAGAGATGTCTGTCAATCTTTTAGGTATGGACATTGATCCAATCGCATTAGAGCAAGCCATTGAGCAAGGGCTGAGTAGAAACGACATCGCGGGAGTCAAAATCGGCGACTTTGTCTTTCAGCCTCCGCAAGAAAAGCTATCTGCAATTGTTGCTAACCCACCCTATATTCGGCACCATCGTATATCGGCGGAAACTAAAGAACTACTCAAGCGATTAAGCCTGCAAACCGTAGGGGCTATTTTGGATGGGCGCGCAGGGTTGCACGTCTATTTTCTGATTCGCGCCCTGACTTTGCTAAATGAAAATGGGCGGCTGGCTTTCATTATGCCTGCTGATACATGCGAAGGTAAATTTGCACATGACCTGTGGCGTTGGATTTCAGCAAACTATGCCTTGGATGCCGTAATCGCTTTTACTCCCAACGCTTCTCCATTCCCAAATGTAGATACGAATCCGCTCATATTCTTTATCCGCAAAGCACCGCCAAAAGAAAATTTTTTGTGGGTCAAGTGCCACGAGTTACAGACTGAAACTCTCAAGATGTGGGTTCGCTCAGGCTTTGAGATGACGCCTACAAACGGATTAACTGTTACTCAGCGGAAACTATCCGAAGGTCTGAGCACGGGCCTATCAAGACCGCTAGCAACGGGGAAAGCAAGCAAATATATCCTAGGGGATTTTGTGCAAATAGTTCGTGGTGTTGCGACTGGGGCAAACGAATTCTTTTTTATGACCAATGAACAGATAAAGCAAACCGGTATTTCAGATTGCTATTTCACAAGAGCGGTTGGACGAACAAGAGATGTGCCTACCGAAGAAATTACGCAAGCAACCTTAGATTTACTTGAAGCCAAAGGAAGACCCACATTTCTACTTGCTTTGAATGGAGACTCTTTCGAGAACTATCCTGAAAGCCTGAAAGAATATCTAAAAAAAGGCGAAGCCCTCGGATTACCACAAAAGCCGCTCATTTCGCAGCGAAAGCCTTGGTATAAGACAGAGACACGAATCGCGCCGCCTTTTTTGTTTGCCTATTTGGGGCGACGAAATTCAAGGTTTATCCGCAACGCGGCAAGGATTATTCCTCTCACATGTTTTCTGTGCGTCTACCCCAAGAGTGACGACAAGGAACATGTTGACCATCTCTGGAAAATTCTGAATCATCCTGATACGGTAGCCAATCTGGCTATGATTGGAAAATCATATGGTGATGGCGCAGTAAAGGTTGAGCCGCGTTCTTTGGAGAAATTACCTATTCCTGAAAATGTAATTGAGCAATCAGGTATGCAAGCACAAATGCGATTATTTGAAAGCAAAACACCCTATAAAACTTAAGCCCATTTCAATGGCACACCGAGAACGCAAAGTTTGTGCATTGGAAGAAATAGCTGTGTTACAATTGCGCCACTGACTGTCCCAACGGTCACGGAGCTACCAACCGTGGCCGTTTTGTTTGCATCGAAAAGAATAACGGATTCGTGGAATTTAACGGATCAATCCGTTCGCTTCGCGTTCCACGAATCCGCGTTCTCCATCTTATCGCATGATGATCTCACCCGAAACAACACTGGCCTCCCCTCTCGCCGAGCAAATCGCCGCCCGGCGCACCTTCGCCATCATCTCCCACCCGGACGCGGGCAAGACCACTCTCACCGAGAAGCTCTTGCTCTACGGCAACGCCATTCACCTGGCCGGGAGCGTGCGCGACCGCCGCAACCAGCGCAGTACCCGCTCCGACTGGATGGCGATTGAACGCGAGCGCGGCATCTCGATCACCTCGACCGTTTTGCAATTCCCGTACAAGGGCCGGGTGATCAACCTGCTCGACACGCCCGGCCACGAGGATTTCTCCGAAGACACCTACCGCACCCTGGCCGCGGCCGACAGCGCGGTGATGGTGCTGGACGCGGCCAAAGGCATCGAGCCGCAGACTCGCAAACTGTTCGACGTCTGCCGCCAGCGCGGCCTGCCCGTCTTCACCTTCATCAACAAGATGGACAGGCCGGCCCGCGACCCGCTTGACTTGTTGGACGAGATCGAAACCGTGCTCGGCATGCAACCGGTGCCGATGAACTGGCCGATTGGCGACGGCCCGGGCTTTCGCGGCGTGTGTGACCGGGGTGCCCGCCTCGTCCACCTCTTCGACCGCACCGCCCACAACCAGACCGCCGCTCTCGAAACCATCCTCGCCCTCGATGACCCGCGCCTGACCGAGCACCTCAGCGCCGACGAGATCGCCGCCCTTCAAACCAACCTGTCACTGCTCGACGGGCTGGGCTTTGAATTTGATCACGAACTGGTGCTGGCCGAAGCGCAAACGCCTGTTTACTTCGGCAGTGCTCTCACCAATTTTGGTGTCCGCCTCTTTTTAGATGCGTTTGTGGAGCAAGCCCCCACTCCCCGGCCTTATAAAAGTGACGGCGGCGCCGTTAAACCGGATCGGCCGGAGTTCTCCGGCTTCATCTTCAAGATCCAGGCCAACATGAATCCGAATCACCGCGACAGCGTCGCTTTCCTGCGCGTGTGCTCGGGCCGCTTCGAGCGCGACATGAGCGTGCATCATTCGCAAAGCGGCAAGGCCATTCGCCTGCCCCGGCCTTACAAGTTCTTCGCCAACGAGCGCGAACTGCTCGAAGAGGCTTTTCCGGGCGACATCATCGGCTTGCCCAACAACGGCAGTTTCGCCATCGGCGACACGCTGGTGGCGGGCGAGCGCTTCGCCTTCGCGCCCATCCCGCGCTTCCAACCGGAGCACTTTGCCCTCCTGCGGAATAGCGATATTGGCAAGCAAAAGCAATTTCAGAAGGGCTTGCGCCAGCTGGAGACCGAGGGGGCCATGCAGGTTTTATACGACGTAGACGCCTATCAGCGCACCCCGATCCTGGCCGCCGTGGGGCAGTTGCAGTTTGATGTGGTGCGGGCCCGGCTGGAGGCCGAATACACCGTGAGCACAATTCTGGAGCCGCTGCCGTATCGTCTCTCGCGTTGGATGGACGGTTCCACCGAGGCCATAGACCGCCTCCCCTGGGGCCACGGCCTGCTCAAAGCCCGCGACTCTCAGGAACGCCTGGTTGCCCTCTTCAAGTCGCAATTCGATTTGGATTACTGCTTGCAGAAATTCCCGGAAGTGAAGTTTGAGGCGTTCGGTTAAAAAAGACTTCCGAAGTCTCCAAGACTTCGGAAGTCTTTTTTCACGTCAACTTCCAATTCGGCCTGATGTCCATGTCAAGCGAGTCGCGCTGACCGGCCAGGTAGCGCCAGTGACCGGCGGCGGCGATCATAGCCGCGTTGTCGGTGCAGAGGACGAGGGGCGGGAATCGGACAGGGAGATCGCCAGCTTGTTTTTCCATCTCGGCCCGCAGAGCCTTGTTGGCCGACACACCCCCGGCCATGAAAATGGCTGTGGCCTTGTGCGCGCGGGCGGCGGCGACGGTCTTCTCGACAAGAGCCTGCACGAGGGCAGCCTGAAAACTGGCGGCGAGATCAGGAATCGGCACCCCGGGTGGAGGCGGCTCCTCGCCGGGTCGCAGAGTCGGCGCTTGCCGCTTGAGTTCGTACAGCACCGAGGTCTTGAGTCCACTGAACGAAAAATCGTAAGGGCGATCCGTTTTGGCGCGGGGAAAGTTGTAGGCCAGCGGGTTGCCGTCTCGCGCAACTTTTTCGACGTGGGGGCCGCCCGGATATGGCAGGCCGAGCATGCGCCCCACCTTGTCGAAGGCCTCGCCGGCGGCGTCGTCAATCGTGCCGCCGAGGCGGGTGTAGTGCAGGTGATCTGTCATCAGCACCAACTCGGTGTGGCCGCCGGAGACGATCAGGCACATCACCGGAAACCGCACCTCGCCCGCGCCCTCGATCAGCCACAACGAATACAAATGACCTTCGAGGTGGCTTACGCCGACGAGGGGCAGGCCGCGACCGAGCGCCAGTCCTTTCGCCACGTTCACGCCGACCAGCAATGACCCGGCTAGCCCCGGCCCGCGCGTGACGGCGATGGCCTGAATATCGTCGAGCGTGACGTTTGCTTCGCTCATCGCCTGGGTGATGACGGGATGGATGGTTTCAATGTGCATTCGCGACGCCATCTCCGGGAACACGCCGCCGTACTTGGCATGCAGATCGGCTTGCGACGAAATGATATTCGACAGAATCTTCCGCCCGTCTTCGACGACGGCGGCAGATGTTTCGTCACAGGAAGTTTCGATGCCAAGAACGCGAAGGGTCATCAGGGTTGGACTTCCACAAAAACTCCAAGCGGGACACTGTCGCCAAACAGGTTGCCCGACTCGTCGTAGGCGTTCGCTCGGCCAACACTTTCTTCCCACAACCCGACAAACAATTGATAACGCCCTGGCGGCGCATCAGGCGCAATAACGAGTTGATGGTCATCGGCCAGATAATGCGTCGTCGTCCAATGGGTGGCGGGCAACCCGGCAGGGTTGGCCTTGTCGGCCTGGCCCACAAGGTTGCCATTCTCATCGCGCAAATGGACGAAGACGTGATAGTTGACCGTCGGCGTTTGCGCCGCCGCCCAATAAAGCGTGAGGGGAACGGCCTCGCCAGGGTGAGCGACGATTGACGGGGCGGAGAATCCGAGCAGGTCAACCTGATCGCTAAAGAGGGCGAAGTAGCGATGCGAGGTCAGCGGCAAACGGACGCCATAAGGATTGTATTGAAACCAACCGAGATGATCAGTGGTCCCGGTCGTGGTCAGGGCAACTTCTGTTGCTACAATAGTCTCCCGATCGTCCACGACCGTCTCGACGCCTTCCGGCGAATACATCAACACGTTCAAGCGGGGTGTCTGACCCGCCGGATAATTTTCCGACACCGGCAACAGCAGGCGATTGACGACGGTATCGTTTTCGCGCCACAAATCAATGGACAGCGACAACCCGTCTGCCTGCCCGAAGACCTGGCCCTGATCGTCCACCAGCCGCACCGAGAATGAATACAGTCGTGTCGGGTTGGCCTTGTCAATTCGCCAAAGCAGTTTGATCGGCACGGTTGCGCCGGGTTGCAAGAGCTTGTCGAGACTTACGCCAAGAATGCGCGCGCCGCCGGCGAAACGGGAAAAGTTTCGCGGATAAAGGTCAATTGGAAATGACGGCGGCCCCTCCAGCACTACCCAACGAAACATCGAGTCGCCATTCACCAGTTCGCCCGTCAGGTAGCCTTCGCCGAACAGATCAGGGATGGCCACCCCGCCGTAAGTGCTGACGAGAATCGCGCCATTGGGTGGAATGGGCACGCCCTGATATGGATTCATAATGATGGCCCGCGAAGGATAGCCCTCGGCAAAGATTCTCCAGAACTGCGTTTGAACTCTGGTGTCGTATTTGCCTTCTTGAGTCTCGGTTAGAAAAATGAGTTCTCGGTTACCCCCCGTCTCGCGCCAGGTTCGTATGGCCGAAAGAAAAGTGTCCAGCGGCGCATTGAAGCGTTTGAGATTGCCGGCCAATTGTTGATCGCGAATGGTGGCCACGGTCAGCCAGGCCTGCATTCCGGCAAAGACGACGACGGTCAGTGTGACCGCCCACCGCGACAGTTTATGCCATTGAGCCACGTCGGCCAGGAAAATTGCCAGGCTGGCAACAGCTCCAAACATGAGTGGCATGATGTAAAAGGCATAGACTTTCACGGGCGCAACAAAGAAAGCCGCCATCGGCCACGAGCCAAGCAAACCGATGAGCAGGAATGGCACCCGGTTTTTCTCGCGCCAGCTTTTCACGAACATCATCACGACCGCAAGCAACGAAAGGAGCGCCTGCGCCCGGAAGATCTGACTGGTCCAGACCGGCGGCCACCAATGTCCGGCCGCCACGGAGGCCGCCACCGGGCCGGTTCCCATGGCAATGCTGGGAGACTGTTGGCGTCCAACCGAGGCCGATAATTCTTCAAACACCAATACCATCTCCTGAAAGTTCACGTTGCTCCCCAAGGCGATGTCCTTCGCCACGTTTGCGGTGGCCGGATCGCGTGTGACATAAATTTGGGCCAGGCCAATCAGCCACGGGATCATGCTGATGGCAAACAAGCCCCAGCCAAACAAGGTGGCCCGCAAGATCATTGAGCGTTCTGAGGGCGCTCCCCGCCAGGCAATTGCCAATAATAGCAATGAGAGAACTCCGATGGAGGCGTAAGCAAAGTGCGGTTGAATGACAAAACTCAACATCAGCCAGTGGAGAGCGATCATGCGCGGGCGGCGCTCGTAATACCCGAGCAGGCCGGTGAGCACCCAGGCGGCAATGAACGGCTGGGCAAAATCGGGATTCCACACCGTTCGGCTCCAGTCCACAGCCAGGGTGTGGCTGGCCAGCAAGAGGCCGCCGATCAATCCGGCGCCAACCCCGAAGTACCGCCGGAGCGCGTAATAAAAAACAGCTACAGCCGATATCCCAAATACACCTACCCACAGCCGCCCCAGACGCGGGTCGCCGGAAAACAAATAGGGGAGCGCGGCAAGGTACGTGCTGAAAGGAGAGTGGATCGGAATGATGGCTGAATGTGAAGCGTTCGAGCCCCACGTCCATTGGCCATAGCGACCCAACATCATCGTCGTCAGATGCATCGGCACTTCGTCACGGGTGAACTGATAAGCGCCGATATACGCCCAACGCAAAGAGGCGGCCAGAACCAGAATACCCAACAAGGCGGCTTGCTCGGTGCGAACCCAGCGCCAAATTTTTTGAAGCATTTTCATGAGCTATTGTCTCGCCAGCGGAATCACCAAATCCTTCCGAAACTCGCCAATCGTCTCCAGCGTGTTCGTGGCCGGGTTAAGCCACAGGAAGTCTTCGATACGCACGCCGAAGCCCAGGTCGGGAAAGTACAACCCTGGCTCGACGGTGATGGCGATGCCCGGTTCGAGGATGTCGGTGTTGCCATCGTATTCCGAGAGCGCCGGTCGTTCGTGAATGTTCAGGCCCACACCATGCCCCAGGCTATGCACGTAGCCCTCGGTCGTCTTCGGGTCTTTGCGAACCGTTGGGTGACCGCGCGCTTCAAAGAAGTCATTGGTCATCTTCTGGTAGCGCGAACACGGCGCGCCGGCCTGCATCGAGTCGGTGGCGATGTTGAAAATCTCCAACACGTCATTGTAGACTTTCTCCACTTCGGGCGGCGCGAAGCCAACGCACCACGTCCGGGTGAAGTCGAAGAAGTAGCCGCCCCCGGCCTCGCGCGGAAAGATGTCGAACACAATCGTCTTGCCCAGCGCGATCACGTCGGTCTCAGTGCCGCGCGAGTGCGGCACGCCTGCGTCTCGGCCAACGGCGAAGATGAAGTCGTCGGGATGCTCGATGTTCAAGTCCGTGCTCCAGCGCCGGATCTGCCGTTTGACATCGCCGACGGTCAAGGGCGAGCCGTCGTCTTTTAAAAGTGCCCCGTCTTTTGTCTGGCGGCTGGCCAGGAAGTTCCAGGTGTTCTCGACCACCGCCATTGTCTTTTCGGCAACCGCCCGGATGCGAACCACCTCGTCGGCGTCTTTGGTGTACCAGGCCCGATCCATGATCGTGTTGTTATACTCGCCCACGATTTGAACGTCAGGCCGGATGGTCATCAACTCGCTCCACAAGGCAAAGGCCGCCCCTTGTTCCTCGCGGCCATAGACGCTCACCCGGCCCTTCACGCCCAGCTCGTCGAGCATCAGGCCCATCAGCCGCGCCCGCGCCCGCAGGCGGTTGCCCTTCTCTTCGTTGAGCAGTTTTGGCAAGCTGAATTGATTCTGATTAACAACACGCAAGCCAGACTTGGCCGCTTCGTCGCGCTCCATCGAGTTGGCGAAGATGACGGGCGCTTCGCCGCGCTTTTTGATCACCACCGTCATTTCGCCCAAGCCTGCGCCGTTCACCATGTAATACATCGTCGGGTTGCCATGCGAAGAGCCGGTGACGAGCAAGGCGTCAAGGTTGCGTTCGGTCATCAAACGGTCAAGGTCGGATTTCATTATTTGGAGTTCCTTGTCAGGATGATAGTTAGTTCGTGTCCAAGAAATCACTTTTCAACATAAGGCAGCGGGACCCCGCGCCGATGCTTGATCAAAAATTGCGCGATGGTCGCCAGATTATTAGCAATGACTCCCCAGCCCACCCAGCGTTCCATCCCGAGGTCGCCATGAGCCAGACAGCGATCCAACCCCCGCGCCCGACGCAACTGGC